>JALYGI010000518.1 GCA_030777185.1 Pseudomonadota bacterium | reverse complement strand
ACCCAGACATGGTCGCAGGACGTGGACAAGGCGGCCGCCGACCCGCTGTCATTTTCCAACCTTGCCTACACCCTCCACTTCTATGCGGGAACGCACCGGCAGGAGCTTCGCGACAAGGCGGCGGCGGCCATGGCGAAAGGAGCGGCGCTCTTCGTCACCGAATGGGGGACGAGCGAAGCGAACGGGGCCGGGATCCTCGATGAGAAGGAGACCCGCTTGTGGTGGGACTTCATGGAGCAGAAGCAGCTGAGCTACCTCAACTGGTCGGTCGCCGATAAACGGGAGACCTCCGCTGCGCTGATGCCCGGCGCGTCGGGCAAGGGCGGTTGGCCCGATCACATGCTGTCGCCGTCCGGAAGGCTGGTCCGCAGCCAGCTCCTGGCGATGAACCCGCGGACGGCCGAGCCAGCGGGCGACCCCTGCGGGACGGGCACCTGCTGATGGTGCGGCCATTCCTGGCCTATGCCAGCCTGCTGTTAATCCTCGGCACCGGCCAGTCCGCCGCTGCGCGCGGGCTGGAGATCGCGATCACCGTCGACGACTTGCCCGTGCATGGCCCGCTCCCGCCTGGTGAGACCCGGCTGCAGGCGGCGCAGCAGATGATTTCCGCCCTTCGGGCTGCCAAGGTGCCGTCCGTCTACGGCTTCGCCAACGGCACGCATCTCGATGCCGATCCGCAGGCGGAAAGCGTCCTTACCGCCTGGCGGACGGCAGGCTACCCGCTCGCTAACCACAGCTTCTCGCATCTCAACCTCAACCACGTGTCATCGGCGGAATATCTGGAGGATATCGTCAGGAACGAGCCGCTTCTGAGGCGGCTCTCAAGGGGCAGTGACTGGCGCTGGTTCCGCTACCCGTTCCTTGCGGAGGGAGACGATCCTGCCAAGCGGTTGGAGGTGCGGCAATTCCTGGGCGCGCGCGGCTACCGCATCGCCGGCGTCACCATGAGCTACTGGGACTATGAGTGGAACGATGCTTATGCCCGCTGTCGCGCGGCGGGAGACGCAGCCTCGCTCGATCGGCTCGAACACGCCTATCTCGCGGCGGTGAAGGACGGGATCGATCATTGGCGGCGTCTCGCCTGGTCGGTCTACGGCCGCGACATCCCCTATATCCTGCTGACGCACATCAGCCCCTTCAACGCCCGCATGTTCCCCCGCATCCTCGCGCTCTACAAGCAGCAGGGGTTCCGCTTCGTCACGCTGCAGCGGGCCACGCGCCATCCCGCCTATCGCGGAGATCTCGAGCCTTCGCTTCCGCCGCTGCCAAGCCTCGAGCGCCGCGCTTCCGAACGCGGCCAGCCGCTACACCGGCAGAATCCCGCCGCCATGCTCGCCGGCATCTGCCGCTGAAGGTGATCTAAGGACTGATCGAGCGGCCGATGCGATCGGCCGGGCAAGAGGGGCGTTGGAACGCGTCAGGATTTCGTCCGATCCTGATCTTCGCTTGCCTGCCAAACCCGCACATAATCGATCTCCATCCGCTGCGGCATCGCGGCATCATCGATGCCCTTTGCGCCGGCCCAGGAACCGCCGATGGCGAGGTTCAGGATCATGTGGAAAGGAGCATCGAACGGCCAGGCGCCGCGACCTCCCGGACGATCGTTGCGAACCCTCATATAAGCCTGATCATCGACGCCGATTGTGATCGAATCCGGCCGCCAATCGAGCTGATAGCGGTGGAACCGATTGCAGCTGGTGGCCAGCCTCTTCGTCGCGCCGCGCTGGGTGCCCTTGGAATGGGTGAACAGAGCGGTGTGCAAGGTCGCATGCACGACGTTCGGATCGGAACCGACCTGCTCCATGATGTCGATTTCGCCGCCGTCCGGCCAGCTGCCCTTGTCCGGGAGCATCCAAATCGCAGGCCAGGTGCCGCGGGCGCAGGGAAGCTTTGCGCGAACTTCGAAGAAGCCATAGGTCCAAGACGCAAGACCCTTCGTCATGATCTTTGCCGACGTATAATTCTGCCCGCCCCAATCGGGCATCTGGGCTGCCTGCTCGCGCCGGGCCTCGATCACCAGCTTGCCGGCCGTGACACGAGCATTGCGCGGCCCTTCCGCATAATATTGCAGCTCGCCATTGTACCAGCCCGCCTTGTTCCGGGACCGGTCGAAGACCCATTTGGACCGATCGATTTTTCTCCCGCTGAATTCGTCGGACCAGACCAGGATGCTGTTGGCCGGACGCCGCAGCGGGCCCTCTGCATGATGATCGTTGCTCGTCAAGCTTTGGGAGGCTGCCCCGAGAAGGGGGGCTGCGATGAATAACAGGCGTCTCATCCAAATTCCGCTCTCGACTGGCTGCGAGTTAGCGCTACCATCCACATCGTCAGCCAGCTGGCAAGCCGACTATCGCGTAGCTCGCCTTTGCAGTTCCAGACCACCAACATCCTGCATCGAGGTCCATTCATGCTCCAAACAACAAGGCTGATCATGTTTGCGGCGGCGGCGATCTGGATGGCTGTAGCCGGAGCATCACCGGCGACGTCGGCCGGGATTCAAAGCCGGAACTGGGTCGGCACCTGGGCCAGCGCCCAGCAGGAGCCGGAGCCGCAGAATGCACTGCCGCCCGGCGCCCTTGCCGACGCGACTCTGCGCCAACTCGTTCGCACAAGCGTTGCCGGCGACCTGATCCGGATTCGCGTGTCAAATGCCTTCGGGCGCGCACCTCTCAGGATTTCGGGGGTGAATGTTGCGAGAGCCGCCGGCACAAGTTCATCGCGCATCGTGGCCGAGACGGATCATGTCGTGACGTTCTCCGGCGGGAGGAGGGGGATCGTGATTCCTGCGGGAG
>JALYGI010000517.1 GCA_030777185.1 Pseudomonadota bacterium | reverse complement strand
CGTCCGACGGGTGGATCCCGAGAAAAGAAAGCGGCTCCACCTTTTCGGCGACGAACCGGTCCATCCAATCGAGCTTCTCGGCAAATTCGGGCTCTGTCTCAAAATCCCATGCCACCAAGCGACTCCTCGTCCAGCTCTTGCCGTCACCATACCCGGCTTTTGAAAACCGGCAAGAGGCGGCCGCCGCGCGCGGAATCTAGGGTCCAGACCCGCAAGCTTCACCGCTTGCGCAGTCGCACAAGTCCCTCCTGGGCCGTGCTCGCGACCAGCCGGCCGTCCCGCGTGAAGATGAGGCCGCGATTGAAGCCGCGGGCGTGACCCGACCAGGGGCTGTCGGTTGCGTAGAGCAGCCATTCGTCGGCCCTGAAATCCTCGTGCATCCACACGGCATGGTCGAGGCTCGCCGTCTGGATGTTCGGCGTCATCCAGTTCACCCCGTGCGGAAGCATGCACGTGCCGAGCAGCGCCATGTCGGACGCGAAGGCGAGGATCGCGCGATGCAGACCCGGATCGTCGCCGATCGGGGCTGCGGCGCGGAACCAGCTATAGTGCTGCGGCGCACGCTTCTCAGGTTTAAGGACCATCCGTGGCTCCACGGGACGGATCTCGATCGGGCGCGGCCGCGTCGCCCAGCGCAGGAACTGCTCGGGCAAGTCCTCCTTGCTCTGCCGCAGCTGTTCGGTCTCGGTAATCAGCTCTTCGGCCGGCGGCACCTTCGGCATCTCGGCGCGATGCGACAGCCCTTCCTCCCGTACCTGGAAAGATGCCGCCATGTTGAGGATCGGCTGCCCCTTCTGGATTGCAATAATCCGCCGCGTGGCGAAACTTCGGCCGTCATAGTCGCGGAACACCTGGTAGACGATTGGATAGTCTTCATCACCGGGCCGCATGAAATAGGCGTGGAGCGAATGCGCCGGCCGCTCGGGACCCACAGTCCGCGTCGCCGCAACCAGCGCCTGGGCTATCACTTGCCCGCCGAACACGCGCCCCCTCCCACCCGGCTGCTGCGGGCCCCGGTAGATGTCCGCGTCGATCTCCTCGACGTCGAGGAGACGGGTCAAGCGTTCCACCAGCTTTTCCGGCGTCGGGAGGGGCCGCGGCTTCTCCCCCTCGGCTGTTGTTGGCGCAGACCCGTTCATTCTCATACTCCCCGCAGTTGATGTGCGGTGCCCAATTCCATCGACAAACACAAGGATTCGAGTATCGGGTATGGAGGAGGTCGATCATGCCGCTTGAGCCACCTATCGCAATCTCCCCAAGCGTCGGTCGACGTACGCTTCTTCAAGCGGGCGTGCTCGGGCTTGCCGGCCTCTCCGCGCCTGGTGCGGCGCAGATGCTCGCCATGTCCGGCTTCACCCACGGTGTCGCCAGCGGCGAGCCGAAGAGCCGCTCTGTGATGCTATGGACCCGCTACGTGCCCGCTCGGGGAAGCAGTGCGAACCTCGAATTTCAGGTGTCGCCAAGCTCCGATTTCACCCGGATCGTCAGCGGCGGCACCGCAGCTGCGGACCCGGACCGGGACCATTGTGCCCGAGCCATTGCCGAAGGACTGACGCCGGGGGCATGGTATTTCTATCGCTTCATTGACCGCAACGGACGCTCCTCGCCCGTGGGCCGGACCCGAACGCTTCCAGCGGGCCCGCTCGGCAGCTTCAAGATCGCGGTCTTCTCCTGCGCGAACCTCCGTTTCGGCTGGTTCAACGCCTATGCGCATGCGGCTGCCCGACAGGATATCGACCTGGTCCTTCATCTCGGCGATTATCTTTACGAATATTCGCGAGACGAATATCCGGCGGCGGCGCAGGCGCTCCCTGGACGAACGGTGCAGCCTGCGGGCGAGACGGTAAGCCTCGCCGAGTACCGCCTTCGCCACGCGGCCTATCGCGCCGACCCGGATCTCCAGCGGCTTCATCAATTGTTTCCGATGGTGGCGATGTGGGATGACCATGAAAGCGCCAACGACAGCTGGAAAGGCGGCGCGGAGAACCACCAGCCGCAGACCGAAGGCGACTGGGACCTGCGCAAGACTGCCGCTGTGCGCGCGTTCCGGGAATGGCTCCCCGTTTCCGACAATCCTTGGGAAAGCTACCAGTTCGGCAATCTCGCCACGCTCTTCCGCCCCGAAACGCGGCTTACCGGCCGGAGCGAGCCGCTGAACCTGCGCGAAGCGGTTGCGGGCGCGCCGGACCTTGCCGCCGCTTTGGTGAAGTTCCGGGACGGCCCATGGCTCGATCCGAGCCGCACGATGCTTGGGGCCGCCCAGGAGGCGTGGCTTGCGGGAGCGCTGAAACGCTCCGTTGCAGCCCGGACGCGGTGGCAGATACTGGGGCAGCAAGTGATCATGGGCTCGATCGGCTTTGCACCCGAGATCGCGTCCTGGCTGGAACCCACCGCCTCAGCCTCGGTGAAGCAGCGCCTCGCGCGATCGCTTGCTTCCTCGCGGATCGGGCTGCCGTTCAACTTCGACATGTGGGACGGCTATCCCGCCGCACGTCGCCGGCTTCTCCGCTCGTCGCTCGACGCCGGCGCCAACCTCGTCGTCCTGTCGGGCGACAGCCACAATGCTTGGGCGTTCAATCTGGACCTTGATGGAGCCCCGGCAGGCGTCGACCTCGCCGTGCAAAGCGTTACCTCTCCGGGGTACGAATATTACCTGCCCCGAGTCAGTTCGGATGATGTCGCCCGGGCGGTCGTCAGAGCAAGCCCGCAGCTCGAATGGGCCCAGACCAGCCGTCGAGGCTATATGACTCTCGAACTGACCCCGGAGCGCGCCACCAGCGAGTGGCTGTTCCTTGACAGCGTCAAGACCCGATCCAGCACGATCGCCCAAACGCACAGGTTAAGCATTCGCAATGGGATGAGGCGATTCAGCTGAAAAAGCATTCGCAGCGGCGTTCCGGTTCAATAGCCTTTTTCCGGATCAACGAGGTTGATCATCTCCTCCCCCGACCGATAGCGCCGCAAATTTTCCAAGAACAGATCGGCTGCGCGCTCCCGGTGCGTTGCCGTCGAGCGTCCGGCGAGGTGGGCGGTTACCGTGATGCCCGGCGTGTGCCAAAGCGGATGCTCGCTCGGCAAGGGTTCGGGCACGGTCGGGTCGAGAACGGCCCCGGCGATCTCACCCGACCGCACCGCCGCCACAAGCGCGTCCTGGTCGATGAGCGAGCCTCGCGCGATATTGATGAGGCCGGCTGTTTTCTTCATCGCCTGCAGCTCCTCAGCGCCGATCATATGGCGCGTGTCGGGAGTTGCGGGGGCGCTGAGGATCACAAAGTCGAACTCCGGCAGCCGGGCTTTCCAATCCTCCGGTCCAAGCACGCCGCGGGCGGGCTCAGCTTTCGAGCGCACGATTGTAACATCGGCGCCAATGCCCGAAAGCTGGCGCCCAATCTCCCGTCCGATGTAGCCGTATCCGATGAGAAGGACCTTCGATCCTGCCACCTGGGTGGTTCCATAGGGCTGAGTTCCCCACTCCGCCCGCTCGTGCATCAGCACGACCTGATGGAAGCCCTTTGCCAGCGTGAACACGCTCATCACGGCCCATTCGGCGACGGCGACTGCATTGATGCCGCCGCCATGCGTGAACAGGAGCCCGCGGCGGCCGATCAGGTCGAGCGGATAACGGTCTATTCCCGCAAAGCTGGAGGAAACCCACTTCAGGCGTTCGCCGCGTTCGATGATTGCAGCCAGGCGGGCCGGGCCGTTCAGAAGATCGAGAAGCACCGCCTCGGCGCCGGCAACGGCGTGCTCGGCTTCCTCCGCACTGGCAAACCAGGAGACCTCCAAGTCGGGTGGCAACCGCTCCCTCAGCACCCCTTTGAGGTAAGCACTGATTGCAACCTTCATTACGCCTGCCTCATGACGATGCATATTCCAACATTCGAAAGGCTCAGTTCTGTTCCTTGATGGAGCGGAGCGGACTGCGGAATAGACTTGGTTCCGTTGCGCCAGCAAGCGAGCATGGGCTTAAAGACGGCCACATACCGCTTCTGGGAGCATCCATCATGGACATCGAACTCGTCGCCGAAGGGCTGGAATTCCCGGAAGGCCCGGTGGCGATGGCGGACGGGTCCATCCTCCTCACCGAAATCAAGGCGGGTCGAGTCACGCGGGTTGCGCCGGATGGGCAAAAGGACGTGCTCGTCGAAACCGGCGGCGGCCCTAACGGCCTTGCGATCGGGCCGGATGGCGCGCTCTGGATCGCGAACAATGGCGGCGCGTTCACCTGGCTCGAACGAGGGGGCCTGACGATCCCCGGCCCAACCCCGGACAGCCATCAAGGTGGATCAATCCAGCGCTACGACTTTGCGACCTGCCAGATCAGCACGATCTACGAAGCTTGCGACGGCAGGCGCCTGATCAGCCCCAACGACCTCGTGTTCGACGCCGGAGGCGGCTTCTGGTTTACCGATCACGGCTGTACCACCGCGGACGGCCGCCGCTTCGGCGCGCTCTACTACGCCATGGCCGACGGGTCTGGGATCGTCCGCCAGCGACACCATTTGCTCTCGCCCAACGGCGTTGGCCTGTCGCCCGACCAGCATGTGGTCTTTGTCGCCGACACCCACCATGCGCGGCTCTGGGCGTTCGACGTTGAAGGCCCGGGGGTGCTTGCACCGGCTCCGCCGCTCGCGCCCGGCCGAATCGTGGCAGCCCTCCAGGGCAACCAGCTGCTCGACAGCCTTGCAGTGGAGGCGGGCGGAAAGGTGTGCGTCGCCACGATCGTCAATGGAGGCATCACTGCGTTCGATCCCGACGGAAGCGTGGAGCATTATCCGTTCCCGGATTTCCTCTGCACCAACATCTGCTTCGGTGGGTCGGACATGCGCGATGCCTGGATCACTGCGTCTTCCACCGGCAAGCTTTACAAGGCGCGCTGGCCAAGGCCGGGGCTCAAGCTGGCCTTCAATGCTTAGCGGCAATCTCACCCGCGCTGCTTGACGGGCCGCTTGTTTCGGTGCCTCTCTTCCTCAATATGGTCGCCTCTCCCCAGGCTCCACCCTTTAGCCTGAGTCCTGCGTCTGCCCGGTTTGAACAATGAACATCGAAAACTATGTCCAGCGGGATTTTGGCACGTTTTCCGATCTGGTCGCGCTGCAGGCCCGAGCGAAGCCTGACGCGGCGGCGCTGATCTGCGGCGATCGCACCGCCAGCTACAGCGAATTGAACGCACGGATCGACCGGGTGGCTGCGGCGCTTCAGCGCGACCGCGTCCGCCCGCGCGATGTGGCGGCGATCTGCGCGGCAAGCTCGATCGA
>JALYGI010000516.1 GCA_030777185.1 Pseudomonadota bacterium | reverse complement strand
CGACGATCTGCTCGCCGAGCATCCAGAGCAGCTCGCTGCGGACCTCGTCCTGGCCAGGCTCAGGCCGTTGCTCGAGGACCCATCGATCCTGAAGATCGGGCACAATTTCAAGTTCGACTGGGTGGTTTTCGATCGCCGCGGCATCAAGGTGGCGCCGCTCGACGACACTTTGGTGATGAGCTTCAACCTCGATGCGGGCGGCCTCAACAGCCACTCGATGGACGATCTTGCCAAGAAGCATCTCGACCACCAATGCCTCACCTTCAAGGAATTGTGCGGAACCGGGCAGAAGCAGATCGGCTTCGATCAAGTGCCGCTCGAGCGCGCGACCGAATATGCCGCCGAGGATGCGGACGTGACGCTGCGGCTCTGGACCCGCTTCAGGACACGGCTCGCGCATGAGCGGGTGACCCGCGTCTACGAGCTGGTCGATCGGCCGCTGGTGGCGGTGGTCGCCCGAATGGAGCGCGAGGGCGTGAAGGTCGACCGGGAGGAGCTGTCGAAGCTCTCGGCCGAGTTTAACGAGCAGATCATCGCGCTCGAGGAGCGGATCTGCGGGGAGGCGGGCTGCAAGTTCACCATCGGCAGCCCCAAGCAATTGGGCGAGATCCTGTTCGACAAGCTGCAGCTCAAAGGCGGGCGCAAGGGCAAATCCGGCGTCTGGTCTACCGACGTCACCGAGTTGGAGCGCTTGGCCAAGGAGGGCGCGCCGATCGCCAAGATGGTGCTCGACTGGCGGCAGCTCACCAAGTTGAAGACCACCTATACCGACGCGCTCCAGCAGCAGATCAACAAGGATACGGGGCGGGTCCACACCTGCTATTCACTGTCGGGCGCGCAGACGGGGCGGCTCTCCTCGACCGATCCCAATCTCCAGAACATCCCGATCCGGACCGAGATCGGACGGCGCATTCGCGATACCTTCGTGGCGGAGCCCGGTTTCGTCATGCTTTCGGCCGATTACAGCCAGATCGAGCTTCGCCTCGCGGCCCACATGGCCGACGTTCCGCAATTGAAGCAGGCTTTCTCCGAAGGCGCGGACATCCACAACATGACCGCCCAGGAGCTGTTCGGCGAAGCCAATCGAGAGACGCGTGCGAGCGCCAAGACGATCAATTTCGCGATCCTCTACGGAATTTCGCGCTGGGGCCTGGCCGGTCGGCTGTCGATCACGGCCGACGAGGCGCAGGCGATGATCGACCGCTATTTCGACCGGTTCCCGGGGATCCGCGACTATATCCACTCGACGCTGACCGGCGTGCGCGACACCGGCTTCACCACCACCCTGTTCGGGCGCAAGACGCACTTCCCCGGCATCAAGAGCAAGGTTCAGCACGAGCGGCAGGGCGCCGAGCGCGCCGCCGTCAACGCGCCCATCCAGGGCACTAGCGCCGACATCATCAAGCGGGCCATGGCCCGCATGTGCCCGGCGCTCGAGGCGGAAGGGCTCGGCGCGACGCGGATGCTGCTCCAGGTCCATGACGAGCTGGTCTTCGAAGTTCCCGAAGCCGACGTGGAGCCGGCGAGCGCGGTCATTCGTCGGGTCATGGAAACGGCAGCCGAGCCGGCGGTGAAGCTCTCCGTGCCGCTTGGCGTGGACATCGGAACCGGCGTGAACTGGGGCGCCGCGCATTGACGCCAGCTGAGCCCGGCGCCGGAGAGGACATCGCCGCGCTCGCCAAGGGTGGCCGCACGAATTTCTTCGGCTTCCTCCTCCGGCTGGCGGCCCGCCTCCCCTTCTTGTTCATCGCCGGACGCATCTATGGCGCCGAAGCGCTCGGGCGGTTCGCCTACGCCGTGCTGGTGGTGGAGTTCGCTGCTCAGATCGCGACGCTCGGGCTGAAGCGTGGGCTCGCGCAGCAGCTTTCAGCGACGGACAAGCCGCATGTCTGCGTGGTCTGGGACGGGATGCTGGTTGCGTTTCTCGCATCGGCGGCGGCCACCGTCTTCCTCGCGATCTTTCCGCAGCTCATGTTCCCCAACAGTCCGATCCACGGGCTGGAATGGCTGCTGCCGCTGGTCGTGTTCGCGGTTGCCGGCTCGGACGTGGCGCTCGCCGCCCTCGCTTACCGCCACAATGTCCAGGCCACCGTCACGGCGCGCGCGATCGTGGAGCCCTGGACGATCAGCATCGCCGCCTTCCTGCTCTCGTTCCTCTCCTCGCGGGACGGGCTGATCATCGCTTATGTGATCTCCATGGCGGCGGCGCTGGTGGCATCCTTGTGGCCGCTCTACCGGAGCTACGGCTTCGCCAAGGGCTGGCGCCCCGAGCCAGGCGCACTCTGGACCATCGCCCGCCGCAACACGCCGCTCGCCGCGGCGGACGCGATCGAATGGGGCTCACGCCGGCTCGACATCGCGATCCTCGGCCTGTTCTTCTCGCCGGCGATCGTCGGCGTCTATTATGTCGCGCAGCAGGTCGCCTCCTTGCCGCAGAAGCTCAAGACGAGCTTTGATCCGATCCTTGGCCCCGTCATCACGCAGAAGCTGGCCGAGAACGATCGCAAGGCGGTGGCGAAACAGGTTCGGCAGGTCGGTTTCTGGATCATTGCGGCGCAAGCGGGGATCGCGCTTGCGCTTGGGATTCCGGGTGAGGCGGTGATGGGCCTGGTCGGGCCGGCATTCGTCGGCGGCACGGGCGCCCTCGCTTTCCTGCTGGCGGCGGAGGTCGTCGCGGCGACGGCGGCGGTGTCGGAAGCGGCCCTCGTCTATGTAGCGCGGCACCGGAACCTGATGATCTCGCTGCTGATGATCGGGGTACAGGCAGCTTTGTCGGTGGCTTTGATCCTCGGCATGCGCGCACTCAATTGGCCCGAAAAGGTTCAGGCCGCGGGCCCCGCACTGGCCTTGGCGATCGCCTTGGCGCTGGCTTCGGTCCTCAAGGCCCGCTTGCTCTGCCGGATTCTCGACGCGCCGGTTTCAGGCTGGCGCTGGCCGCTGGTCTGGGCGGCCGCGGGCGCGGCCGTGGTCGGCTACCTTGCGACTTTGCTGCCGGAATGGACGGAGCTCGTCGTCGGCATCCCGCTCATCCTCGGCACGTTCGGCGCGATCATCTGGAAGCGCGGCTTCACCCACGAGGACCGGATCCTCTTCAGGATGAGGAAAGGCGAGGAGGTGGAAGCTACTCTTCCACCTCCGCCAGGGGCTGTACCGCCGGTCCGTTGAGCACCTGGCCGTCGGGCGCGAATTGCGAACCGTGGCAGGGGCAATCCCAGCATTTCTCAAACCCATTCCAATGAACGATGCAGCCGAGATGGGTGCAAACGGCCGAGCGCTGAATAACGGCGCCGTTCTCGTCCTTGTAGACCGCGATCTTGCTGAGGCCTTTGCGCATCAGCCCGCCCTGGCCCGGCACCAGCTCGTCTGCCGACGCGATTTCGCCACCGGTGATATGCTCCATATAACTCTTGGCCGCGCCCGCCTGCTCGCGGATGAATTCGCCGATAGAGGAGGTGGAGGTGAACGACTGGCGGCCGGGATCCAGCACCGGGGCGTAGCGGCTGTCCTCGCCGATGATGAGCGGCATGATGGTGAGGCTGCCGGCGACCCCGTTGGTGATGCCCATGCCGCTGTCGCCGGTGTGGACGTAGATGTTCGTGGATCCCGGATTGCGGCCGGAGAAGGGCATGAAATCCATCGTCTCCATCACCTGCCCCGACCAGCGATAGGTGGCGCGGGTGAAGCTTGGATAGCGTTCACGGGTCCAGCTCTCGAGGCTGTCGAGGCGCTGGTCCATGTCGAAGGCCTCGCCCGAGCGATGGTCGGCACCGCCGACGATGAGGAGATCCTCGGTCTCGCCCAGCGGCTGGATCCGGACATAATGATAGGCTTCATACGTGTCCCAGACGAGCGCGTCCGGCACCGATCCCTTCGGCACGGGCCCCGCGATGACATAGGTGCGGTCCGGTGTCTGCTTGGGATGGATCGCGACTTTGTCGTTGGTCGGCGAATTGGTGCAGAAGACAGCGGCTCCGGCGCGGATGACCGCGCCGGCTTCGGTGGTGATTTCGACGCCTTCGTCCGTCTCCTGATCGGAGACGTGCACGGTGCTGGCATAGATACGGCCGCCGCGCGCCAGGATCGCGTTCGCCAGGCCCTTCAGATATTTGGTGGGGTGGAAGCGGCCCTGATTCGGAAAACGCAGCGCCATCCCAGTGTCGATCCCGGGAACCGGGGCACGGTCGGCCCACTCGACCTCGACGCCGATCGCCTTGCAGGCTTGGTACTCCTCCTCGAGCTCGGCCTTGTGGCTGTCTTCGGCGGGAAAGAGATAGCCGTCGAGGCGGGCAAAATCGGCGTCGATGCCCTCGTCGCGGCAGATCGCCTCGATCCGGTTCACCGCCGCCACCTGGCTGTCATGATAAAGCCGCGCCTCATCCTCGCCGCGGACGCTGATCAGCTCGGAATAGAAATCGTCGAGCTCGGTGGCGAGGTGAGCGGTGGTTCGGGCCGTCATGCCGTTGCCGATGCCGCCGCGATCGATGACGATCACGGAGCGGCCGAAGCGGCTCAGTTCATAAGCGGTGGAGAGGCCGGCGATTCCGGAACCGATCACCACGACGTCGCATGTTTCGTCGGTGGTGAGCTGCGGCGCATCGATCACCGGAGATTCGTGCATCCAGTAGGAAGTGCTCCGTTCGTCGCCGACGTTCATGACCTCGCCTCTTTTATGATCCGGTGCGGCAACGGCCGTTTCCGCGAAACTGTTCCGGTCCTGGACTTTGTACTGTCAGTGCCGGAAGTGCCGCATCCCGGTGAACACCATCGCCAGTCCTGCCTCATCGGCAGCCGCGATGACCTCCTCATCCCGGATGGAACCGCCGGGCTGGATCACCGCGGTGGCGCCGGCTTCAACGGCCGCGAGCAGCCCGTCGGCGAAAGGAAAAAAGGCGTCCGACGCCAC
>JALYGI010000515.1 GCA_030777185.1 Pseudomonadota bacterium | reverse complement strand
GGCCTGGAGATCAGGAAGCCGATCTTGGAGCGGGTCGAGCTGGAAAAGGCGCGGCGCAGGAGATCGGTCACGAAGCGGGCAGTCCCTTCGGCGGTCTTAAGAGCGATGTTGCCCGAAAAGCCGTCGGTCACGACCACATCCGCCTCGCCGCGCGAGATCTTGTCGCCTTCGATGAACCCGTCGAAGCGCATTCCCAGATGGTCGGCCTCGCGCAGGATGGCGGCAGCATCCTTCAGCTGATCGGTGCCCTTCAGCTCCTCAGTGCCGATGTTGAGCAGCTGCACGCGGGGACGTTCGAGATCGAGCACAACGCGAGCATAGGCCGCGCCCATGACCGCGAACTGAACCAGGTTCTGCGCGTCCGATTCGGTGTTGGCGCCAAGATCGAGCATGACGAGATCGTTCTCGCCGAGGGTCGGGAGCAGGGCAGCGAGCGCCGGCCGGTCGATGCCCTTGATCGTCCGGAGGGCGAGCTTCGACATGGCCATCATTGCGCCGGTGTTGCCGGCCGACAGCGCCGCATGGGCGTTGCCTGCCTTCACCGCCGCTATGGCGCGGCCCATTGACGTGGTCTTGGCACGACGGATCGCCTGGCTCGGCTTTTCCGTGCCCGCGATCACGTCGTCGCAATGGATGATCTCGACCGCAGGGCCGAGATTTGGATATTTGCTGAGTTCGGCCTGGATCAGCGATTTGTCGCCGAACATCAGGAACTGGAGGTCGCCGCGGCGCTCATGGGCGCGGGCGGCGCCGGCAAGGATCACCGCGGGCCCGACATCGCCACCCATCGCGTCGATTGCGATCCGTGGCGCGGTGGGCACCGGTGTCGCCTCCCTCGATTTCTTGCTTAAGCCTCGACAGGCCGGATTTCGCGTCCGTTATAATGGCCGCAGGCGGTGCACAGATTGTGCGGCAGGCGAAGCTCGCCGCAATTCGGGCATTCCTGATAGTTGACCGGCTTCAGGGCATCATGGCTGCGACGCATGTTGCGCTTCGAGGGCGATGTTTTTCTCTTGGGGACGGCCATCCTGGCACCTGTTCCGTTTGCTTAGAGTTCATGATGCGGGCGAGCGGAGCGCCAATCCAAACGGCCAAGGAGGCCGCGGGCCTGGCGGCCGGTGCTCGCACCTGGGACCCCAGCGAATATTCTTCGATGGGAACCCATGAGCGGTGCCGCCTATAGCGGATTTGGCCACGGTTGCAAGCGCTGCCCAGCCATGCAAGCTGGGGCGCCGGACAGGGAGATACGAGCCATGACTACGCTGCCAATCACGCTCACCATCGCCGGCGCCGCGGCGATCATGAACGTCTGGCTCGGCATTCGCGTCAGCCTGCTCCGGCGGCGCCACGGCGTCTCCATCGGCGATGGCGGCAAAACCCAAATTGCCACCCGGGCGCGCGCTCACGCGAATTACGTTGAATATACCCCCTTCTTCCTCGTCCTCCTCGCGCTCGTCGAGCTCGCCCGCGGCTCGGAGCCTTGGCTATGGCTGGTCGCGACCCTGTTCATCATCGGCCGGCTGGCTCATCCCCTCGGTATGGACCGGCCGGGCGCCAACCTCCTTCGGGTTGCGGGCATCGCCATCACTTGGCTCAGCCTCCTGACGCTTGCGGCCGTTGCGCTCGCAACCTCCTACGCCGAGCAGGCCAAACCCAAGGTCAGCTATGCTGCAGTCGCGCTCGAGGGAACGAAGCTGAGCTGAGCCAGCCGCCAGCTCCGGTCGGGTGCGCCCGGCCAGATCGTCTCGAGATCGATCGGGAGATCGGGCGGCCGGCCGACCACCTGGGCGCGGATCACCCGGCCCGTCTCGCGCAGCCGCACCTCGCTGCCGGGGAATAGCCGCTCAAGCTCCCCCTTCAAGCGCTCCGCTTCCTCGGCCACCTCGTCCTTCTCTAGCTTGCGCGGGGCGCCGTCGACCAATTCGGCGGTGGAGGCACGCAATTCGCTGATGCCGTCGTGCAGAATGCCGAAGGAGATGAGGCCGGCCGCTGCCGCATCCGCCCACCACAAGCCGAAGCCGATGCCGATCACGCCGCCAATCGCCGCCAGGCCCGTCATCCAGTCCGCCTTCTGCATGTCCGCATCGGTATGAAGCACCTTGTCATTGATCGTGCGGGCGACCGGCAGTTTAAGGCGGCCGAGGATCATCGACGGGATCGTGCTCCACAGCAGGACGGCGATCATCGGCCAGCCCATCCAGATGTCGCGCCCGAAGGCCCGCATCGTCCCGATCGTGGGATGTTCCGCCCGGACAAGTGTCATCACCGCCTCGAACAACAGGTAAAATCCCACCAGGGTCAAAGCGACAGCGGACATCACGAAGGCGACGCCGTTCACCCGGTCGAAGCCATAGGGAAAGGCATGGGTCGGATGCTTCCGCTCCAGCCGCACGGAGATCAGGTAGACGATCGGCGGAATGAAACCGAGCATGTCCTCGATCCAGACCGTCTTCATCGCCTGACTGGAACCCATCACCAGCGCCATTAGCGGCACGACGGTGACCAGCCAGGCGATCGTCCAATATTCCAGCTTGGCGCCGCGCGCGATGCCGGCCTCGACATGCGGGGGATAGCGCCGCTTCACCCTGCCGGCTCCCCCAGTTCGCGCGCCTCGCGCTCGACGAGTCCGATCCAGGCATTCTCGCCGTTTCGCATCGCGGCAACGAGGTGAATTTTCGTCTTGCCATGCTTCTCGGTGCGGAGCGGCGGGCTGAAGCTCACCAGCCGCTTCCAGGGGCTGGCGGCCTCGAAGCGGCCGATGACAAGGTCCAGCTCGCCTTCTTCCAGCCGGTTCAGCAGCGGCTCGGCATCGCCGCTTTCCACCTGTCCCCGCGCGCCCGAAACTTTCGCCACGCGCCGGAGCAGCGCGTCGACCTTCGGATCATTGCCGCTGAGCGGCGCGACCAATCCGACCCTGAAGCTGCGCTCGGCCCGCACCCGATCCAGCGTTCCTTCGGGATCGCGCGGGAAATCGGCGCAGGAACAAGCCGCAAGAAGAGCCAGAGAAAATCCGAAGCGCAAACTCATTTCGGTAGCAGAACGCTTTCGTTCCGCTGCCGTTCCGTCAGGCCCGCGCCAGTGCCCTGTCGGCGACGAACGGATTGGAGCGCCGCTCATGCGCGAAGCTGCTGATTGGGCCGTGTCCGGGGATGAAGACGGTCTCATCGCCGAGCGGCCAGAGCTTGGTGACGATCGCGTCAATGAGGTCCTGATGGTTGCTCATCGGGAAATCGGTGCGGCCGATCGAACCCTGGAACAGCACGTCGCCGACCAGGGCGAGCTTCGATTCCGGATGGTGGAAGACGATGTGGCCGGGCGTGTGGCCCGGGCAGTGATAGACATCGAGCCTGAGCTCGCCCACCGTCACCTGCTCGCCTTCGTCGAGCCACCGCTCGGGCTCGAACGTCTTCGCCGGAATGCCGTAGGACCGGCCGTCATCCTCGAGCCGCGCGATCCAGAAGCGGTCCGCCTCGTGCGGACCCTCGATCGGCACCCGCAGCTCGTCCGCGAGAAACTTGGCCCCGCCGCAATGGTCGATATGGCCGTGGGTGAGGATGATCTTTTCGATCGTGACGCCCTGCTGGGCGGCGGCGGCCTTGACCCGATCGAGATCGCCGCCGGGATCGACAAAGGCGCCCCGCATGGTGCGCGTGCACCAGATGAGCGAGCAATTCTGCTGGAGCGGCGTCACCGGAATGATCGCGGCTTTCAAGGGAGGCGTCGTCATCGAGGCGAGATGGCGGCTCTTGCCCCGGGATGCAATGATCAACCAATTGAGTAAGGGCCCGCGCCTGGTGGGGGCGGATCATTATTCCCAGTCGCTGCGGGAATCGATCGAGCAGTGCCTCGCCGAAGCGGCGCGCGCTCAGGATGATGAGGAGAATGGGCCGGATGCTCTTCTGGCGCAGAATGCCAGCTGAGGGGGATCAGGCGACCGCCAGGATAGCGAATTTGTCGGTGCTGACGGTGAGCCGGCCGGCCGTGCACGCCTCGGGAAAGGGCCGGCCTTCGGCCGCATAGCGCTCGAGTGCCGCTTCGAGCGCGCCCTGCGCCTGCTCGCACGCCTCATCATAGTCGCGGCCCATGGCCATGGCCTCGGGTACGTCCGGAAAGGTGGCGATGATCATGCCGTCGTAGCGGTCAGCCAGCTTCAGGGCGTAAGTGAGCATAAAGGTTCCTTCCGAACACTTCAGGTCGATCAACGCGGCACGCTGGGGGATACAGGCCGGGCGGTACGGATCCCGGCGAAGGGAATAAGAAGATGATGCGGAACCGGGCTGGACGCGAGTCCTAAGTTCGGCATTCCGGCGTGAGATTAACCCATTTCGGCTTGAAAACAAAATCGCCCATTGGCGCCGAACCGCACCACCGCAGACTTCCTCGTCGCTTCGCCCCTGTTCGGGCAGAAATACGAGGCGCCGACCGGCGGAGGACGGGGAGCCGGGCACGGGCGGCGAAGGCGGTTGATCAGCCGCTGCCTGACATCATGACGCGGGGAGGACGATTGCCGCAAACGGAAAGAATCACCGCGAGTCTTTCCACGCATCGGGAGGTGCCGAGCGCTATCGAGGCCGGCGATCCCGCCGCAGCCCGAAGCGCGATGGCGGCGATTATCAGGGACGTGATGGTGCTGATCGCCGAAGCGGAGCGCGCCAGCTAGGGGCGCGCCGCCGGCCTTGGGCGGGGTCCTGTTGAGGGGCCATCACCCTCCACCCGCGGCCACCCGTCCTTCCAGACGATCCGGTCCAGCAGCATGATACGGCGCGTGTTCACCTCGTCCGACGGCTTGGAGCGGGGCCGCCCTGCATCGACCGCGTGATAGAGCATCCAATCAACGCCCTGAGGGTCCTGGATGATCGAATTGTGGCCCGGCGCCACCCAATTGCCGCGTCGCTCGAGGATCACGCTGCTCGGCGCGCCCGTGGCGGCGGCGAGCGTCTCGAAGGGGCCGGTGGCGCTACGTGAGCGGGCGACCAGCACGGCATAATGCGCCTTCGGCCCGCAGCAATTGTCGCCGGAATAAAAGAGATAATACCAGCCCGCGCGCCGGACGACCCAGGCACCTTCGATCAGCCGTTGATATTCGTCGGGGTCATCGGACTTGACCGGCTGGATCAGGTCCACAGGCGCGCTCCCGCGTGCAAAGGAGAGGCGATCAGGGCCAAGCTCCTGCACCTTGATCGGCCCAAACCCCGAACCCCAATAAAGCAGCCGCTTGCCGGTCGCCGGATCGTCATAGGCCATCGGGTCGATGTTGACGAAGCCGGGGCCGCACTGCAGCGGGCGGCCGCTGTCTCGGAAAGGGCCGGCCGGGCTGTCTGCCGTCGCGACGGCGAGGCATAGGCCGCGGCTTTGATCGGTGAGCGCAGCGTCGGGCTTGGCGGAGTAATAGAGATAGTAGCGCTTGCCGTCCTGCAGCACGTGAGGCGCCCAGAAGTCCTGAGTCTTGCTGGCCCAGACCGGCTTTGCGGGAAGCGCATCCCCAAGCTGTTCCCACGTTACAAGATCGGAGGAGCGCGCGACCTGGATGTTGCGCGTCGCACCCTCGCCGCCGCCTTGCGTTGCATAGGCATAATAGAAGCCGTCCGGCGCCTTCAAAGCGGCCGGATCGGGGAAATCGGCGTCAAGGACGGGATTGCTGTAGGTCGCCGCCTCCCGCGTTGGCTGCGGCACCGTGCAGCCGTTCAGGCTCGCGACAGCAGCGGCGATGACTAATGCGTGGCGCATGGTGAGGGGCATATCACTCTTCTCCTCTCCCAGCGACATGGTCTATTGGATTGATATGACAAAACTCCCGCTGTCCCGCCGCCTGGCGGCCGCTTTGCTTCTGGTTGGACTCGCGGACGTCGGATCGGCCGCGCCTCCGCGGCCGTTCGTGCCGGTCTACGAGACCGACTTCCCGGACCCGTTCATCATCGAGCATAAGGGCGAATATCTCGCCTACGCCACCAATTCGGGGGGCACCAACCTGCCGATGGCGTCATCCCGCGACCTCATCACCTGGACGACCGTTCGCGATCCCGACAGACCGGGCAAGCGCCTGGATGCGATGCCGGTGCTGGCGCCGTGGGTGGAGGCAGGCCGCACTTGGGCGCCCGAGGTGATCAAGCTCGGCGGCCGCTGGCTGCTCTATTACACCGCCCGCCATAAGAAGAGGAACACCCAGTGCGTGGGCGTCGCTGCCGCGGCTGATCCGCGAGGCCCGTTCCGCGATAATTCGGCCGAGCCGCTGGTGTGCGATTACGAGGGCGGCGGGACGATCGATGCCCATCCGTTCCACGACACCGACGGCCAACTCTACCTCTATCATAAGAGCGACTCGAACAGCATCCGGAAGCCAACCACGCCGATTTGGGGGCAGCGGCTCTCCCCGGACGGCATGTCAGTGGTGGGCAAGCCCGTCTCTCTGCTGCTCAACGACCGTCCCTGGGAGGCGCACGTCATCGAATCACCGACGATGGTGCGCACCGCCCGCGGCTATACGATGCTCTTTTCCGCCAACCATTTCGGCTGGGAGCCGCACCAGCGCCTGTCGCCCTATGCGATGGGTTATGCGACCTGCGCCACACCGCTCGGTCCCTGCACGGACGCTCCGGAAAATCCGATCCTGCACAGCTACAACGACCGCAAGGCCGGCTGCCTCAGCGGCCCCGGCCACCAGGCGGTATTCCAGGCCAGAGGCCGCAGCTACATCGCCTTCCACGCATGGGGCGCGACCGCCGGCTGCCGCACGGCGAACAAGGGCCGCTACATGTACATCGCGCCGCTCAGCTGGACGGCGGCCGGCAAGCCGGTGATCGCGCCGAGCCTACGGCCCAAAGGGAAATAGGAGTCCCGGTGCACCGATACCGGCTTCTTGCATCCTCCCTTCTCGCCTGGACCTCGCCAGCCTTCGCGCAAGCCGGGCCTGACGCTCCGCTTTACGAATATCAGCGTTCCGAGACGCGCTGGGCCAGCCCCGAAAATCCAACCGGGGCGAAGGGCGCCGGGGGCCGCGAAAACCGGGGCGCCAAAGGCCATGCCTTCGAGACGATCCCGGTGGGGAAATCCCATGTGCTGGCCGACATCAAGGGTGCCGGCATCATCGACCGGATGTGGATGACGATCGAAGACCGGTCGCCGGAAGCCTTGCGCGGCCTGAAGCTGGAAATTTTCTGGGACGGAGCGGCCACGCCCGCAGTGTCGGTGCCGCTCGGCGACTTCTTCCTCCACGGGGCCGGCGAGATGGTGCCGATGGAAACGGCGCTGTTCTCGAGCCCGGAAGGCCGCTCCTTCGTCTCCTACGTGCCGATGCCGTTCCGCAAGGGCGCGCGCGTGGTCGTGGCGAACGAGTCCGGCAAGCAGGTCAACCTGATCTTCTATGACATCAATTATCGGCTGATGCGCAGCCAGCCCAAGGACTCGCTTTATTTCCATGCCTGGTGGAGCCGCGATCGGGCGACCAAGCTTGGCGAGGATTTCCGGATCCTGCCGCGCATCCAGGGCCGCGGCCG
>JALYGI010000514.1 GCA_030777185.1 Pseudomonadota bacterium | reverse complement strand
GGGCGACGTTCAAGAGCCACAATGGCCTCTTCGACAACTTGCGAGAGCGGATGCACGAGCTCAGCGTCAAGGTCCCGGGCCGCTTCGTTCACGACCTCCCATAGCTGCTCAAGAATGGGGATCATGGTTTTCGCGCGAGTTGTCAGTGAGACAATTTGTTGCCGCATATCTGTTCCACGCTCGACTTCAACGAGGCCGACGCGAAGCATCTGGGCGACGGTCTGACTTGCAGCAGAATGTGTGAGCCCTGCATGCACCGCCAAATCCTTGATCGACGCCGGCTCAATAGCGATGAGCGCCCGCAGAACGGGGGTGTAGCGAGGGCGATAATCGAGTTGTGCATCTCTGTACGCCTCTTCCACTGCCCCATCGAGAAGCTCGATAAGGTGGCGGAGCGATGTGCCTAAGGTGCGGGCCGACTTAACCACGCACCTCAATACAACAGTGCTGTTACAATTGGCAAGCCAGGTGGCGTGTAGCGGTTGAAAGTTACGTCGTTCGCGTTTTCTGGAGAGACCTAGTGCGGAGCATGACTCCTTGAGCGTACCCCCGCTTCGAGCCGAATGTCCGCGATGGGTCGAACTCGGACGTTCCGGCGAATATCTAAAAAGGGTGGAAAGCCGACATTGGCTGCAGTCCTCAGCTCAGACTTCAACCTGGGGCCTAATCCCGCTCCCGCTGAGCTACTGTCTCGGCGTGGGCGCTTGAAGATCTAGGTCCGCGTAGGTGGTCACCCATTGCGGTGGCTCCTTCTCCAGGCTGCCGTCTACCTTGATTCCGCGCTCACGCGCCCAGCGATAGCCCCACATCGGACCGTATCGCGTCGCGAACGCCGGAGATTGTTTGTAAGCAGGATCTGATTGTGCCTCGGCAAGAGAGACAAACTTGTAGTTCAGCGCCTTGAAGATCTTCAGCATGCCATCCGCCACGGCCGCGTTGAGGCTGTTCAGATGCAGCACGATTATGTCCGGAGGGCGGTAGCCCAAAACTTTCGCATTGAGATCGCTATAATATTGGATCTGCTGCCTGGTGTAGTCGAGATAGGCCTCCTCAATCCGCCGGCGCATCGTCCGGTCTTTCTGCGCAAGAGCTCGTTCGTAGGCCTTGCCGAATACAAAGTCCGAGGTGTCGATCGTGGAAGCCGCCATCCGATAGCCGTGGCGTGCCAAGAGCCGCTCAATCCCGACCCGCTTCTCCTCGGTGTCGCCGATGTGGTTGTACGGGAAACGGAAGAACCGCATGGACCGTCCAGCAGCTTCAGCAAGTGGTTTGCTGACCCGCTCGCCCTGCACGACCTGCTGCTCGATTTCGGCAAGGGTCAGCTTGTTGCTGTCGGCGTGAGAGTAGCTGTGATTGGCGAGTTCGAAGATCCCGCGATTCCACTCACGGAAAATGGTTACTCCGTCATCTCCCAGCTCACGGAGTTTGGTTTCGTTCACGAAGCCCGTCGCCGGGGCACGATGGCGCGCGAGCGCCCGCTGAAGCTGCCTACTTGCCACCAGCGCTCTTGCGCGGGCACTGGGCGCCGGCTCACGGCCGGGATAGACGAAGGGCAAGTCGTCGAAGGTCAAAGCAACAGACCTGGACGACTGCGCCGATGCCGGAAGCGCGAAGAATGCGGCGCATGCCGCAGCCAGATACTTTAGCCTATTCATTGTGGCCCTCCCCAGATGCTCCAGCACCTGTCTACGGGTCCGCAGCTGATCGCATAGGTGGGAGCTGCGGAAACGCGCTACCTTGTTCTGGGAACGCGGTGGGTCTGCGCCGAGAACGTCCGCTCAGCCATCATAGAATGTCTCCTTTGGGTCGAAAGAAGACATTCGCCTGAACGTCTGATGGGTGGAGGCCCCATTGCGCCAGTGAGCTCTTTTCACGAGTTCCCGGCTGAAAGAGCGATCAGCACCGGGTGACGCCAAGATAGGCGCCACCCACTCCTGCCTCCTGGGAGAGGAAGGACGTTCCTGCCTTAGCGCGGCTGAAGTGTGCCGGAGCGGGCGTCGACCGGGTCGCTCCCGGACACGGCGTGCCAGGCCTTTCGGACGCCGTACTGAACGGCCCAGCCCAGGGCATAGGTGGCGACGATCGGCGCTGCGGCGCGAATGGCCGTCTCGGCAACGGTGCCGATGATGGCACCCTTGATGCCGCTGTCGCCGTCTTGCCGGTCGATCCAGGCGCCGATCAGGGCGCCAAGCAGATTGCTCATGATAGACTCCTTTGGGGCAGACAGCGCATAGGGCGCCGCGCGGGTTCCTCCGCCCGACG
>JALYGI010000513.1 GCA_030777185.1 Pseudomonadota bacterium | reverse complement strand
ACAATATCGGCGCGACGGAGCTCGTTCTCTCGGCAGAGGAATTGACCGCTTTAGACGCCGCCAGCCGGCTCCCACCCGAATATCCGGGCTGGATGCTGGAGCGTCAAAGCGGAGATCGGCGTGGGCTGCTCGATCAGCCGCCGCGCGGGTGAAGGTTTCTCGCTCCAGTGACGGGAACGCTTTGACTTCATTCGCGCTTTAGAGGCGGCGAATGCATGCGCCAACCTGCTGAAGGGTACAAGAAATGACCAAAGATCGCAGCGCGACATTGTACCGGATGGTATTGCCCGAGCATACCTGCCCCTTCGGCGTTCGCGCCAAGCAGCTCCTCGAAGAGAACGGGTTCGAGGTCGAAGAGCATATCCTCGGCTCGCGCGCGCAAGTGGACGCGTTCAAGGCGGAGCAGAATGTGCAAACGACGCCCCAGGTCTTCATCGGCGGTGAGCGGATCGGCGGCAGCGACGACTTGGAACGCTACCTCATCGAAAGCTGAAGCATCGGCTTGAGATGCCGCATGAGCCCGGCAGGCTACCCATCTCCGAAGAGAGGCTGAACGATTTTGACCTAGTGCCGGTGCGAATTGCCTGCGTGACTATGCACCGGCTTCTTGGGCGGGGCGCGTAGGCTGTTATAGACCGCCTCGACGAACTGGTCCGGCTTGATGAAGCCGTTCGGCATTCCATAGCGCGCCGCCGGCCCCGAGGCCTTGATCTGAGCGAGCGTCCGCTTCGCCCGGATTCCGGCGGCGACCTTGCTGCGGATGTCGACGAGCATGTCGCGATAGGCAACAAGCTCCGCGCGCGAGGCGACCGGCCCGTGGCCGGGAATGATCCTGGTCGAAGGCCCGGCAATCTGCAGCCCGCGATTGGCGGCGGCGATCACGCCGTCGATCGAGCCGCCCGAGCTTAAGTCGACGAAGGGGAAGGAAGCACGGTGGAAGAAGGTGTCGCCCATGTGGAGCACGTTCGCTTTTTGCCAGTGAACCAGCGAGTCGCCGTCGGTATGCGCATTGGCGACATGGATGACATGGAGGGTGTCGCCGTTGAGGTGGAGGGTCACCCCGTCCGCGAAGGTGACGACGGGCAGCGCGTCCTTCGGCGACGGCGGGACCTTCATGTTCATCGCGGCCAGGAACTGCTCGGTCGACATGCGTGCGCGGACATTGTCGTGGGCAAGGATCACCGCGCCGCGCCTGCCAAAATTCTCGTTCCCTCCGGTATGATCGAAATGCCAGTGGGTGTTGATCACGAAGCGGACGGGATCGAGATCCAGCGTCGCGACGGCCGCGGCGATCTTATCGGTGAGCGGCGCGAACTGATCGTCCACGATGATGTTTCCGTCCTCGCCGTAAGATAGGCCGATATTGCCGCCGGCGCCGAACAGCACTGCGACGCCGGGCGCGATGCGCTCGACCTTCACCTCGACTTTGGAGAAATCCTGCTGAGCCGCGGCCGGCGCGGCCAGGAGAGCGAGCACAAGCGGAAGGAGACTGGATCGCATGTGGGTTCCCTTCGAATTTAGGGTCCAGATCTGGACCCTAGAGGCCCACGCCTATCCGAAAGGCTCGGATCAGCCCAGCATGCTCTTGAGCTTTGTGAAGAAGCCCGTGGAGGCAGGACATTCCTCGCCCGTCTCGGTCTTGCGGAACTCCTCCAGCAGCTCCTTCTGACGCGCCGACAGCCGGGTCGGCGTCTCGACCTCGACCTGGATCACCATGTCGCCATGGCCGCGGCCATTGAGGATGGTCATCCCGGCGCCGCGCTGGCGGAGCTGCTTGCCGGACTGGATGCCGGGAGGAATCCTGATCTCGTGCGCATGCCGGTCCAGGCCGGGAACCTCGATGACGCCGCCCAAAGCCGCGGTGGTGAAGCTTACCGGGCAACGCGCGAACAAAGTGGTTCCGTCGCGCTGAAAGATCGGGTGCCGGGCGAGATGGATGAAGATGTAGAGATCGCCCGGGGGGCCGCCGCGCGCGCCGGCCTCGCCCTCACCCGACAGGCGGATGCGGGTCCCCTCGTCCACTCCGGCCGGGATATTCACATGGAGCGACTTCTGCTTC
Organism: Pseudomonadota bacterium; assembly: GCA_030777185.1. GTDB lineage: Bacteria > Pseudomonadota > Alphaproteobacteria > Sphingomonadales > Sphingomonadaceae > Allosphingosinicella. The sequence goes on along the minus strand of JALYGI010000513.1, from coordinate 104 downwards.
TCGGTCCGCCCTTCGCCATGGCAGCGTTCGCAAGGATCGGAGATGACTTCGCCCGCGCCGCGACAGGTCGGGCAGGTCCGCTCGACCACGAAGAAGCCCTGGCT
>JALYGI010000512.1 GCA_030777185.1 Pseudomonadota bacterium | reverse complement strand
CGGCATGATCGCCGACGAACGCCGTCCCGCGTTCATATTCGCTTAGAACCACCCCCATTCGGCGGAATCTAACGCGGTCGAGCGGCTTTCACAATGCCGCCGTAACGATCCGCCGGCGCTGCTGCGGAGTTCTCCGCGGCTGCTAATGCGCTAATTTGGCAACAGATTTGCCATTTCTGCACCGCCGGCCCGACAGTCCTTGTTAAGGCAGGGAGGCGTAATTATAGGCCGCAATCGGGGATAATCGGCCATCCTGGGCCTAAGCGCTGGGAATGCCGTCGTAATCCGCCTCCGGCTGCACCGGTTGGCCCGGCCGCAGCTGGCGGGGCGCAAACTGGGGGTGCCAACGGCTCGTGGGGGGCCGCTGGTTTCGAGTGGGGAGGGATTTATGGCCACAGCACTTGTCGACCTGTACGGCGATCAACCGGTTCCGTTTGACCGGCTCATCCTGCCTGTCAGCTACCGTCCTTCGGAAAAGGAAGAGTTCATGTGCGACCTGCACAGGGCCTACTTCCTGCGCAAGCTCAAGGACTGGAAGGAATCGATCATCGAGGAGTCGCGCGCGACCATGGCGCAGCTCCAGATCGATTCGCTTCGCGAGCCCGATCTTGCCGACCGCGCGTCGAGCGAGACCGACTGGGGAATCGAGCTTCGTACCCGCGACCGCCAGCGCAAGCTCATCGCCAAGATCGATTGCGCGATCCGCCTCTTGTACGAGGGCGAATATGGCTATTGCGAAGTGACGGGTGACCCGATCTCGCTCGGCCGCCTCGAGGCCCGGCCGATCGCAACAATGACCCTGGAGGCGCAGGAGCGCCACGAGCGGATCGAGAAAGTCTCGCGGGACGACTAGCGGCCGCGGCCGCGCCGGCCGTCCCGCAAAAAAGCCGGCCCTAGTGGAAGTGGCCGGCGAGCTCGTCCTTGAGCCTGAGCTTTTCCTTCTTGAGTTCATGCAGGCGAATGATGTCGGGGAGCGGACGGTGCTCTTCTTCGTCGATCAGGGCGTCCAGAGCAGCGTGCTTTGATGAGAGCTCCTCGACATGGGCCTTGTCCATCGGTGCCGTTCCTTTCCTTGGCTTGGACTGACGACTCTCGAGTAAAACACTTTTCGCGGCGTTTGTCTCGCGTCCAAGACGTCGTCCCGCCGATGGCCGCCGGCGGCTCGTCGCGGCCGCCTGGACATGACGGGGGCTTGGACCTCGGCTAGACACGCGGGACAATGGATCAGGCGACCCAGGAACATCTCCAGGCGCTTAAGGCAGAGCACAGGCAGCTGGACGAGCGCATCGCCGAGCTCGCCGCCCAGGCCTCCTCGCTTGGGCAGATCGAGGTCGCGCGGCTCAAGAAGCGCAAGCTCCTGCTCAAGGACCAGATCCAGCTGATCATCGACCGCAACACGCCGGACGTCATCGCCTGAGCACCTGTGCCAGCGCGGGACTCGCCGTTCCAAACCGTTGCCGCAACGGCTTTGGGGCGTTTTCACTGCCCCTCAGGGATGGCACATATGCTGCTGATGGACGAATCGAGCGAGCGCCAGCAGGCCGAGGTGCGGATCACCTCGCGGCTGATCGACAGCCTCTACACCGAGGCGATGCTGCTTGCCGACGAGGCGCGCTCCTATTTCGACGATGGCGGGCGCGGCGACCGCGTTTCGCTCGACCCGTTCGTCCGGGTGAGCTTCGCCTGCGAGTCGCTCAAGGTGACGACGCGAATCATGCACATCGTCGCCTGGCTGCTCACCCAGCGCGCGGTGGAGACGGGCGAGATCCCCGGCCATGAGGGCCGACGCCCGGAACGGCGTCTCGGTGTTGCCCAGCCGAGCGAGCCTGAAGTGGTGGAGAAGCTCCCCGCCGCGGCCCGCCGGCTGATCGCGGCGAGCAGCGACCTTTACGAGCGGGTCAAGCGAATTGACGAGGGAGTGGTCGGCGAGGAGCCGCCGGCGAGCCCGGCCCGCGCGCTGATGGGCCGCCTCGAGCGCGGCCTGGGCGGCAACCTCGGCTGACCGGTCCGCCGGTCAGAGCCGGTGATAGTCGCGGTACCATTCCACGAAGCGCGGCACCCCCTCGTCGATCGTCGTCGCCGGCCTGATGCCGTTGTCACGCTCGATCGCGCTGATGTCGGCGAAGGTGTCCTTGACGT
>JALYGI010000511.1 GCA_030777185.1 Pseudomonadota bacterium | reverse complement strand
GCCCGATCCCGTGCCTGAAGCGCGCGCTTCAGGTCCCGCTCCGTCCATTTGCCGCGCCCGACCAGCTCCAGGCACCCGACCATTGAACGCACCTGATGATGGAGGAACGAGCGCGCTGCCGCCTCGATCTCGATGAGCCCGCCGAAGCGGCGCACGGTCAGCCGGTCCAGCGTCTTCACCGGGCTTTCCGACTGGCAATGAACTGAGCGGAAGGTGGTGAAATCGTGCCGCCCCACGAGGATCTGCGCCGCGTGGTTCATGACGTCGGCGTGAAGCACTACCGGCACCCGCCATGCCCGCCCGGCATCGAGGGCGAGCGGCGCCCGGCGATTCTGGATCCGGTAGAGGTAGCGCCGCCCGATGCAGTTGAAGCGCGCATGCCAGTCGTCCGCCACCTCCCGCGCCTCAAGGATGGCGACCGGCAGCGGGCGCAGCTTCGCGTTCAGTCCGTCCGCCAGCCGGAACGGAGTGATCGGCCGCCGGATGTCGACATGCGCGGACATTGCGAGCGCGTGCACGCCGGCATCTGTGCGGCCGGCTGCGTGAAGCGTCGCATCCTCACCGGTGATCGCCTTCACCGCCTCCTCGATCGCCTGTTGCACGGACGGCCCATGCGCCTGGCGTTGCCAGCCCATGAAGGGCCGCCCATCAAATTCGACCGTCAGGCGGAAACGGGTCACGCCAGCCTTGTGCCCGCGGGAATCGAAAAGCCCCGCAGCAGCTCGGATGGCGTCATGACGCCGCGGCCCGCCCGCTGGACGAGCGTCGGCACGATCGAGCCGGTCCCGCAGGCGATCGCCAGCCCCTGATCCAGCACCAACCCCGGCTCGCCGCTCCCATCGTCAAGCTCCGCCGCGAGCACCTTGATCCGCTCGCCGCAATATTCGAAATATGCACCCGGCGCCGGATTGAATGCCCGCACCTGCCGCTCCACCTGCTCCGCGGCCTGTGCGAAGTCGAGCCGCGCCTCGTGCTTCTCGATCTTCGAGGCATAGGTGACGCCAACCTCCGGCTGCGGCACCGGGTCGATGTCGCTCAGATGTTCCAGCACCTCCACCATCAGGGCCGCGCCGATCCGGGAAAGCTCGTCCGTCAGCTCGCCCGCATTTTTGCGGTCGACCGGCGTCTCCCGGGCGGCGAACATTGGCCCCGTGTCGAGCCCGCGCTCCATGCCCATGATCGTGACGCCTGTGGCCTCATCCCCAGCCAGGATCGCCCGCTGCACCGGTGCAGCCCCGCGCCAGCGCGGCAGGATCGATCCGTGCACATTAAGGCAGCCATATCGGGGCGCTTCAAGAATCGGCATCGGCAGGATAAGGCCGTAAGCGGCGACCACCGCCGCGTCGACTCTAAGTTCTTCAAAGACTTGTTGCTCGCCCTTGTCGCGCAAGGTGAGGGGAGTCCTCACCTCGATCCCGGCCGCCTCCGCCCGCTGATGTACCGGCGAGGGCCTCGATCCCTTGCCCCGGCCCGCCGGCCGCGGAGGCTGCGAATAGCAGGCGACCACCTCATGCCTTGCTCCGATCAGCGCATCGAGCGTCGGCACGGCAAAATCCGGAGTTCCCATGAAGGCGAGGCGCATGGCTTCTGCTTACCCGCGCGAACCGGCTTGGCAAGCGCGGCCTCCACCTCCTACCTATCCTCCATGGCCTCCCCCGAAATCGACGCTCTCGCTCAGGCGCTCGCTCGCCTTCCCGGCCTTGGGCCGCGGTCGGCCCGCCGGGCGGTGCTCCATCTCCTCAAGAAGCGCGAGACGGCCATGACGCCGCTCCTGAGGGCGCTCGAGAAGGTCAACGAGCGTCTCTCCATCTGCAGCGTCTGCGGGAACGTCGACACGGTGGATCCCTGCACGATCTGCTCCGACGGCCGCCGCGACGCCCGCCTGCTCTGCGTCGTCGAGGAAGTTTCCGACCTTTGGGCGCTCGACCGCTCCCGGCTCTTCCCCGGTAGCTTCCATGTCCTCGGCGGCCGTCTCTCCGCCTTGGAAGGCATCCGGCCGGAGGACCTCAGCATCGACAAACTGATCGGTCGCGTCGCCCAGGGCGGCATCGATGAGGTCGTGCTCGCTATGAACGCCACGCTCGAAGGCCAAACCACCGCCCACTATCTCGCCGAGCGCCTCGATAGCTTCCCCATCCGCCTTACCCAACTTGCCCACGGCCTTCCGGTCGGGGGCGAGCTCGATTATCTTGACGAAGGCACGCTCGCGCAGGCGCTGAGGGCGCGGCGACCTGTCGCCTGAGCCGTCGAAGTGAAGACTCTTCCTGCGGGTTGGGCCAGGTTACATCTTTCATCATGTGACTGCGGCGCGCCGCCGCGCTAACCGGGCAATGTGACCAAGCGTCTCAAACCTCTTTCCCGACTGGCGGGTGATCAGCTTCGGGCTTCGAGCCCGGCGGATCACGCCGCGCTCTCGGCGTCGGCGGGGACGGGCAAGACGCATGTGCTCACGGCGCGTGTGTTGCGGCTGCTTCTGTCCGGGGTGGATCCGTCGTCGATCCTCTGCCTCACCTTTACCAAAGCGGGCGCGGCGGAGATGGCGGACCGAATCCATGCCCGCCTCGCTTATTGGGTGCGCCTCAAGGACAATGATCTGGCCGGCGAGCTGCGGGCTCTCGGCGAGGATGACGGGCCGGAAATGCGGGAACGGGCCCGCACGCTCTTCGCACATGTGCTCGACGCGGCGGGTGGCGGCCTTCGGATCCAGACCATCCATGCCTTCGCCCAGTCGCTGCTCGCCGCCTTTCCCGCGGAAGCGGGGCTGGTGCCCGGCTTTCGGCCGCTCGAAGGCCGCGAGGAGCAATTGCTTGCGCGGCAGACTTTGGCCGAACTTCTTGTCCGCGCCGAGGGCGGAGGCGACCTACCCCTGATCCGCGACATCCAGGCACTCAGCCACCGGCTCGGCGAAGGCGGAGCCGAGAATTTCCTGATGAGCTGTGCCCGCGCGCCGAGTGCGATGCAGGAGCTTGGTGCGCGAGAAGGGATCGAGGCGCGCCTCCGCCGCGCGTTCGGCATTCCCTTAGGCGATATCGAGGAAGCGATCGCGGCCGATTGCTGCGACGATATCTTTGACCTGGCAGCGCTCCGAAGGATCGGCCTCATGAACGGCCAGTGGGGGACGAAGAGCGGTGTCGAGCGGGCGAGCCTCTGCGAGCAATGGGCCGCCGCGGCGCCGGCCGAACGGGCGCTGATGCTCGATCAGCTTCACCTGGTCTGGGCCAAGGCGGATGGCAGCATCAGGAGCTTCGGTAAGGGACAGGCGCCCCAGGACCTCGATTATCTCCGGCTCGCTACCGCCGCTTTCGAATGCTGCGCGCGCCTTATATCGATGCGCAAGGTCGCCAAGCTGGTAGCCTTGCTGGCCGCAGGCCTCCGCGCCGGCCAGACCTTCGCGGCCGCTTATGCCGCGGCAAAACGCGCTCACGGCGTGGTTGATTTCGACGATCTCATCCGCTGGGCTGAGGAGCTTCTGCTTACCCCCGGAATGGGCGACTGGGTCCGCTATAAGCTCGACCAGTCGACCGACCACATCCTCGTCGACGAGGCGCAGGATACGAATGATCGCCAATGGAACATCGTTCGCGCCATCTCAGGGGAATATTTCGCAGGCGAGGGCGCCTCGACCCGGCACCGCACCATCTTCACCGTGGGCGACTATAAGCAGGCGATCTTCGGCTTCCAGGGTACGAACCCCGAAAGCTTCAATAATGCCCGCGCCTGGTTCGAGCGCGAGGCCAGCGGCATCGGCCGGACTTTCCTCGACCTCTCCATGGACCGCAGTTTCCGCTCGTCGCCGCCGATCCTCAGGGCTGTGGACCGCGTCATCGCCGATCTCGGCCACGATGCGTTCGGCCTGTCACGGCAGCCAAACCCCCACGACAGCGCGCATTCGACCCGCCCCGGCGCGGTCACCTTGTGGCAGCCTTATTCGGAGGAAGTGGCGCTTGCCGAAGATGAGGCGGGGGAGGAGGGCTGGATCAGCGACGCCACCCGCCGCTATGCTGGCAAGCTCGCCCGCCAGATCCGCGCCTGGCTCGATCACCCCTTCCATGTCGAAAGCCGCGGCCGTCCGCTCCGGCCCGAGGACATCCTCATCCTGGTCCGCCGCCGCTCTGATCTCGCCTCGCTCGTCGTCGCCCGCCTTTACGCGGAAGGCGTGCCGGTCGCCGGGGTCGACCGTCTCCTGCTCTCGGCTCCGCTCGCGGTGCAGGATCTGCTCGCCGCCGCTCGCTTCGCGGTGCAGCCGCTCGACGATCTCAACCTCGCCGCCTTGCTGGTCTCGCCCTTGTTTGGATGGTCGCAGGACGATCTCTTCGCGGCGGCTCACGATCGCGACGGCGCCCTCTGGCCGCGCGTCCGCGACACCGCGCCACCCGAGACGCTGGAAGGCCTCCAGGCCATCCTCAACATGGCCGATTTCGCCACCCCGCACTTGTTCTTCGAGACCATCCTGTCCGGCCCGATCAGCGGCCGCCGCAAGCTCCTCCTTCGGCTCGGTCCCGAAGCGCGCGATCCTATCGAGGAATTGCTTGCCAGCGCTCTGGAATTCGAGACCAGCGCCACGCCCTCGCTCCAACTGTTCCTCGACTGGTTCGCCCGGGGCGATGTCGAGATCGTCCGCGATCCGTCCGCTCCGCTGGATGCGGTGCGGGTGATGACGGTCCATGGCTCGAAGGGCCTTCAGGCGCCGGTCGTGATCCTCGCCGACGCCTGCGTCGATCCGGCCCGCTCGCGAGGCGGCTCAGCCAAGCTCCGGCTCGGCGA
>JALYGI010000510.1 GCA_030777185.1 Pseudomonadota bacterium | reverse complement strand
GCGGTGTCCCATTCCATCGTGCGGCCGTAGCGCGGGTAGACGTCTGCCGAGCCCTCGGCGAGCATGCAGAATTTGAGCGAGGAGCCCGAGGGGAGATATTCGGCGATGCCGAGCCTCCGGTTCCGCTCCTCCGTGCCCTGCGCCTCGTGGTTGCGGCTGCCGATGGCGGTGAGACCTCTGGCCGGGGCCGCTCGAGTCGCAATTCGATCGGGCGAAGCCGCGTCCCGCCGGCGGTGGGCGCCCTCGCCTCTCGCGCCATAATAGAGCAGATGGAGGTCGGGCGCGTAGACCACGCCGGCAATCGGCTCGCCCGCATCGATGAGGGCGATATTCACCGTGAATTCGCCGTTGCGCGCGATGAATCCTTTGGTGCCGTCGAGCGGATCCACGCAGAAGAAGCGAGGCCCAAGTTCGGGAATGCATCCTTGGCACGCCTCCTCTTCGGCCAGGACCGGCACGTCGGGATAAGCGGCGCGCAGGCGGCGGAGGATGATCTGCTCGGCGCGCCGATCGGCTTCGGTGACCGGGGAGCCGTCCTCCTTTATCTCCGTCGCGCAGCCGGCGCCGTAGATCGCCTCGATCTCCGCCCCCGCCTCGAGCGCAGCGTCCACCATCAGCTGGAGGATCGGGTTCACCGGTGGAGCCGCTCCGAGTGCCAGCGCAGATGATCCCCAATGAAGGTGGAAATGAAATAATAGCTGTGGTCATAGCCCTCCTGCATTCGCAGGGTGAGGTCGATCCTCGCCTTGGCGCATGCTTCAGCCAGCAGCTCCGGCTTCAATTCCCGTTCCAGGAACGTATCCGATGTGCCTTGATCAACAAGGATTTCCGGAACGCGTGCGCCATCCTCGATCAATGCGACGGCATCGTGCGCGCGCCATGACGAGGGGTCCTTGCCAAGATAAAAGCCGAACGCCTTTTCGCCCCAGGGGACCTGCGACGGCGCCACGATCGGAGCGAAGGCGGAGACACTGCGGAAGCGGTGCGGGTTCCTGAGCGCGACTGTGAGCGCGCCGTGGCCGCCCATGGAATGGCCGGTAATCGCCTGGCGGGAAATGTCGGCCGGAAAGTGTCGCTCAATCAGCTCGGGAAGTTCGTTCTTCGAGTAGCTGTACATACGATAATTTCGCGCGAACGGCTCCTCCGTCGCATCGAGGTAGAAGCCCGCGCCTTTGCCGAAATCATAGCCTTCCCCGTCAGGCACATCGTCGCCGCGGGGCGAAGTGTCCGGGGCAACGAAGATCAAACCCAGCTCGGCACAGGCACGGCGATATTCGCCCTTTTCGGTGACATTGGCATGCGTGCAGGTGAGCCCGGACAGATACCAGACGACCGGCAGCCTTGCGCCGCTCTGCGCCTGCGGCGGCAGATAGACGCTGAACACCATCTCCGTCCCGGTTTCCCGGCTGGGGTGGCGATAGATGCCCTGAGTGCCGCCATGGGCTTTTGCGACGGAGACCGTCTCCATCTCAGTAAACGACCACGCTTCGGATGCTCTCGCCGGCATGCATGAGGTCGAAGGCCTGGTTGATATCCTGAAGCGGCATCTTGTGGGTGATAAGATCGTCGATGTTGATCTTGCCGTCCATGTACCAGTCGACGATGCGGGGCACGTCGGTGCGCCCGCGGGCGCCGCCGAACGCCGTGCCTTTCCAGACGCGGCCGGTGACGAGCTGGAACGGGCGCGTGGAGATCTCCTTGCCGGATTCGGCGACGCCGATGATGACGCTTTCGCCCCAGCCGCGGTGGCAGCATTCGAGCGCCTGCCGCATCACATCGGTATTGCCGGTGCAGTCGAAGCTGTAATCGGCTCCGCCGTCGGTGATGTCGAGGATCGCCTGGACGATCTTGTCGCGCCCGACCTCGTTCGGGTTGATGAAGTGCGTCATTCCAAAGGCTTCCGCCATGGCGCGCTTGGCGGGATTGATGTCGATCCCGACGATCTTGTCCGCGCCGACGAGCCGCGCGCCCTGAATGACGTTGAGACCGATGCCGCCGAGGCCGAACACGGCGACGTTCGAGCCCGGCTCGACGCCCGCCGTCCAGATGACCGCGCCGACGCCCGTGGTAACGCCGCAGCCGATGTAGCAGATCTTGTCGAACGGCGCGTCATCGCGCACCTTGGCGACCGCGATCTGAGGCATCACGGTGAAGTTCGAGAAGGTCGAGCAGCCCATATAATGGTAGATGGTTTCCGAGCCGAGGCGGAAGCGGCTGGTGCCGTCCGGCATCAGCCCCTTGCCCTGCGTACCGCGGATCGCCGTGCAAAGGTTCGTCTTCCGGCTGAGGCAGCTTTTGCACTGCCGGCATTCAGGCGTGTAGAGCGGGATCACATGATCTCCTGGCCTCACCGAACTGACGCCGTGCCCCACCTCGCGCACGATCCCGGCGCCCTCATGGCCGAGGATCGAAGGGAAGATGCCTTCGCTGTCCTTCCCTTCGAGCGTGTAGGCGTCGGTATGGCAGATGCCGGTCGCCATCACTTCGACAAGCACCTCGCCTTCGCGCGGTCCGTCGAGATCGACCTCGTGAATCTCGAGCGGCTGATTGGGAGCGACGGCAATCGCGGCACGGGTCTTCATGCGGCAGGTCTCTTTCGTGAAACATCAAGCGGCGGGAACATGGCGCCTTAGCCGGCATTTGCCCCGCAATGAAGATCGTCCTTGCCGCCGCCCTGTTCGCCGCCGCCGCAGGCTGTGACGCTCCCGTCGGCGAGAGAGCGGCGCCCGACTACCGCCCCGAAGAGGCGGGAACCGTGGATCATGCCCTCTGCCTGCTCGGTTTCACCGCAATCCCGCTCCGCAGCGCGAGGACGACCGGGCACCATCTGGTCTCCGCAAGCATCAACGGGCGGGAGGGAGTGTTCGTCCTCGACACCGGTGCGAACGTCTCGGTGATCGACAGTGACCATGCCAGCCATTTCGGCCTTGCGGGAGGGAAAACATCGGCGGGAGGAGCAGTGGTGCTCGGCGGAGCCAATGCAGCGAGGCAGGTGCGGATCGAGAGCCTCAGCCTCGGCGAAGTCCCGATCCGACAGCGCCGAATGGTTCTCACCGACCTCGGCCCACTCGGCGACGCGCTGGCACCGCTCGCAGGCGGCGCGGTCCACGGGCTGATCGGACAGGACGTGCTGAAGGAGCACCGCGCCGTCATCGACGTCGAGCGGCCGCTCCTCTACCTCATCGAGAGCGACCAGGAGCCGGGACCGGTCCCGGCGGAGCGCTGCCGCGGCGACACGTCCAAGAGCGATGTGAAGAAGAAAAGCTAAGGCCTCTCAAAATCTCACCTTTTTGCGGTCCGCGAGGACCGCTCGCGCGGCGTTGTGGCCCGGCGCTCCCGTGACGCCGCCACCGGGATGGCCGCCCGAGCCGCAGAGATAAAGCCCCGGCAGCGGCATCCGGTAATCGGCATGGCCGAGCATCGGCCGGGCCGAGAAGAGCTGGTCGAGCCCCATCTTGCCGTGGAAGATGTCGCCCCCGACCAGACCGAAGCGCGCCTCGAGATCAGCCGGCGCGAGCGAGAGGCGACCCAGCACCGAGGCCTTGAAGCCGGGGGCGTAGGAATCGACGGCGTCGATAATATGGTCGGCTGCGTTCTCGCGGTTCGCGTCCCAGCCGCCGGGCACCTCGAAAGGGAAATGCTGGCAGAAGAGGCTGGCCACATGCTGTCCGGGAGGAGCGAGGCTGTCGTCCAGGGTCGATGGGATCAGCATCTCGATGATCGGCTCCCGGGACCATCCGTGGCGCTTGGCATCAACAAAGGCGCGGTCCATGTGACCGAGCGACGGCGCCATGATGATCCCGGCCGTCAGATGGTTGCCGGCCTCGGGAAGCGAGGTGAAGCGCGGTAGCTCCGACAGTGCGACATTGATGCGGAAGGTCGCGGACTCGCTGGCCCAGCCGGACATGCGCCGATCGATAACGGGATCGACGGCGCCCTTCGGGATCAGCCGATCGAACAGCAGCTTCGGATGGACGTTGGCGACGACCTGTCTGGCCGTGTAGGTCTTGCCGCCTGCGGTAACGCCCGCCGCTTTTCCTCCTTCGACGATGATCTCGTCGACCGGCGCGCCGAGCAGGATTTCGACGCCCTTCTTCCTTGCAGCCTTTGCCATGGCCTGGGTGATCGCACCCATCCCGCCGATCGCGTGGCCCCATGCGCCCGCGACGCCCGCCGCCTCGCCAAACAGATGGTGGAGCAGCACATAGGCCGATCCAGGGGTCTCCGGGCTGGCATAATTGCCGACCACGGCGTCGAACCCGAACAGCGCCTTCACGATGTCGGTCCTGAACCTGCGGTTGAGAATGTCTGCCGCGCTCTTGGTGAAGAAATCCAACAGGTTGCGCTGCTCTTCTAGCGTGAGCGTGCGGACGCTGTTGCCGAGCTTCAGGAGCGAGACGATATCGGCGATGCCGCCGCCCGCATTGGGAGGCGCGCGGAGCAGCCATTGCCGAAGGATTGCGATCACCGACTCAAGCGCGCGGGAATATTCGTCATAGGCCTCTGCATCCTCGGGCGAATGCCGCGCGATCTCCCGGCGCGTCAGTCCGTCACGGCCGGCGAGCAGATAATCGCCCGCATGAGTCGGTAGAAAATTGTCGATCTTCCGGAGAACGACTTTGAGGCCGTGCTGGTAAAGCCTCATGTCATTAATGATCTTCGGGTTGAGCAAGCTCACGGTGTAGCTCGCGGTGGAGTTGCGGAAGCCGGGGTGGAATTCCTCCGTGACCGCCGCACCGCCGACGACGTGGCGGCGCTCCAGCATCGTCACCTTGAGGCCTTTGGACGCCAGGTAGAAAGCGCAGACGAGGCCGTTATGACCGGCGCCAATGATGACGACGTCGTTCATTCAGTGGGGAGCTGCGCCTTGGGGAAGCCGCCCCAGGCTGCATCATAATCCTTCTGCAGCGCCTCGCAGCCGAGCGCATAGTCGGTCGGACGGAACGGCCAGCAGCTTTCCACCATGAAAGCCATCGTCCCCTCGATCTTATGGGGCTTCAATTCGGCCTCCGAGGCAGCCTTCCAACTTGCCACGTCGGGCCCGTGCCCCGCCATCATATTGTGGACGCTCAGCGCCCCGGGCGCGAAGCCTTCCGCCTTGGCATCATAGGCGCCGTGGATGAGGCCCATACACTCGCTCATCACATTGCGGTGAAACCAGGGCGGGCGGAACGTGTCCTCGGCGACCATCCAGCGCGGCGGGAAGATGACGAAATCGGCATTGGCGCGGCCGGGCACGTCGCTGGGGCTTGTAAGGACGGTGAAGATAGAGGGATCGGGATGGTCGAAGCTCACCGTCCCGATCGTGTTGAAGCGGCTGAGATCATAGCGCCACGGAGCGAGGTTTCCGTGCCATGCCACGACGTCGATCGGGGAATGATCGAGCGTCGTCGTCCACAGGTTGCCGAGATATTTTTGAATGAGCTCGACCGGCCCGTCGTGATCCTCAAAGGCGGCCACCGGCGTCTCGAAGTCGCGCGGATTGGCCAGCCCGTTGGAGCCGATCGGGCCGAGCTCCGGCAGGCGAAACAGGGAGCCGTGATTTTCAGCGACATAGCCCCTCGCCTCCCCGTCCGGCAGGATGGCCCGGAAACGTACGCCGCGCGGCACGAGCGCGACTTCGCCAGGGGCAAGGTCGATGCGGCCCATTTCGGTGAGAAGCGTCAGCCGCCCAAGCTGCGGAATGAAGAGGAGCTCGCCGTCCGCATCGACGAAGAAGCGATCCTCCATGCTTTTGTTCGCGCGATAGACGTGGACGGCGACGCCCTCCAGATCTTCCGGGCTGCGATTGCCGGCCATGGTGATCATGCCCTCGACAAGATCCGTCGGTTCTTCGGCAAGCGCGAGCGGGTTCCAGCGCAGGCGGTTCGGCGCGAGCGGACCTGCCGCCGTGCTGGGCGCGAAGAGCTTGGCACCGTGGTAGCGGGTATAAGGCGGATGCTCTGCGCTCGGCCGCATCCGATAAAGCCAGGAGCGCCGGTTCTCGGCACGCGGCGCGGTAAAGGCGGTACCGGAAAGCTGTTCGGCATAGAGCCCGAAGGCGGGGCGCTGCGGAGAGTTGCGGCCCTGAGGAAGCGCGCCGGGCACCGCCTCGGTGGCAAAATGGCTGCCGAAGCCGGTCATGTACCCCTCAGTCACAGCATATCCCCTCAGCGCATCAGCACCAGTTCTTCGGACATTGTTGGATGAAGCGCGACCACATCGTCAAACTGCGACTTCTTGAGCCCTGCCTTGACCGCGATCGCAGCTGCCTGGAGAATTTCGGGTGCATCGGGCCCGATCATGTGGATGCCGACGACCTGATCGGTCTCGCCGTCGACCACCAGCTTGTAGAGCGCGCGCTCATTCCGGCCGGCAAGCACATTCTTCATGGGCCGGAAATCTGACGTGAATACCTTCACCGATCCAAGCTTGTTGCGCGCCTGGCCTTCGGTGAGGCCGACGCTGGCGAGCGGCGGCTGGCTGAACACGGCGGCGGGAACATTGTCATAATCGATTTGGCTGGGCTTGTTGCCGAAGATCGTGTCGGCGAATGCCTGGCCTTCGCGGATGGCAATCGGCGTCAGCTGAATCCGATTGGTAACGTCGCCTACGGCGTAGACGCTGTCGCAGGTCGACTGATTGTCGGCATTGACAATGATCGCGCCAGTGCCGTCGAGATCGACGCCTGCATTTTCGAGGCCGAGCCCGGCAGTCGCAGGCTTGCGGCCGATCGCATAGAGCAGGACGTCCGCCTCGATCGGATCCTCCCGTTCCATGTGCACGGCGAGCCGCCCATTCTCGAGCCGCTCGGCCCTCTCGAACTTCGTATGAAACTTGAAGTCGATCCCCTTCATCATCGAAATGGTGAGAAGACGGTCCCGGATGCTCTCGTCATAGCCGCGGAGGATGACGTCGGTGCGATTGACGATGGTGACTTTGGCGCCGAACTCGTGGAAAATCCCTGCGAATTCGTTCGCGATGTAGCCGCCTCCCGCGATCACGACCCGCTTCGGCAATTCCTCGAGGTGAAAGGCCTCGTTCGAGGTAATGCCGAGTTCCGCGCCGGAAAAGTCCGGGATGACAGGCGTGGCGCCGGTGGCGATGAGGATGGTACCGGCAGTCACCGTGCGGCCGCTCCCAAGCGCTATCTCGTGCGGCCCCGCAACCGTCGCCCGCTCTTTGATCACCTCCACACGATGCTTCTCGAGCGTCTCGGTGTAGAGTCCTTCGAGCCGACTTACCTCCGCGAGCACGTTGTCCCGCAGAGTGGGCCAGCTGAAATCACATTTCGGCACGTCCCACCCGAACCGGCGCGCGTCCGCCAAATCTTCGGCGAAGTGCGCGCCGTAGACGAGCAGTTTCTTGGGCACACAGCCGCGGATCACGCAAGTGCCGCCGACCTTATGCTCCTCTGCAAGAGCGACGCGCGCACCGTGCGCGGCCGAGACACGCGCCGCGCGGACGCCGCCCGAGCCTCCGCCGATGACGAAAAGATCGTACTCATATTGCTTCAAATCGGGTCTCCGAATGCGCGGGCGATCAGTGCCTGTGTCGAGGGATCGAACTCCAGGTCCCCTTCCCCGCCCAGCGCCTTGGCCATCTGCTTGCCGAGCTCCACGCCGAACTGGTCGAACGGATTGATGCCGAGCAGGACGGCGTTCGTGAAGGTGCGCTGCTCGTAAAAGGCGATCAGCGCTCCAAGGGTGGCGGGATCGACCCGATCGAGGAGAATGGTCGTGGAGGGCCGGTCGCCCGGATAGGAGCGCGCCGGGTCGTCCGCCGATTTGCCGGCCATCAAGGCCGCGCCCTGTCCAAAGCAGTTGACGAGCAGCTGCCGGTGATGCTCGGGCGCGAGCGCGTGGCCGGGCTCGATTGCGGCGACGAACTCGACCGGCACCAGGTGAGTCCCCTGATGGAGGAGCTGGAAGACGGCGTGCTGCGCATCCGTACCGACCCCGCCCCAGGTGATCTGCGACGTCGCGCGGCCAACCGGAGACCCGTCGATGCGCACGCTCTTGCCGTTCGATTCCATCTCGAGCTGCTGAAGATAAGGCGGCAGCAGGCGCAGCCGCTCGTCGTAGGCAAAGACGGCCCGCGTCTCTGCGCCGCGCGCATTGGCATAATAGCGGTCGACAAAGGCGGCGAGAACGGGTGCGTTTCGATCAAGCGGAGCAAGGCGGAAGTGGCGGTCCATGGCGGCAGCGCCCTCCAGAAGCTCCTCGAACGCGCTCCAGCCGAGCGCGAGCGCCGCCGGAAAGCCGATTGAGGACCATAACGAGTAGCGGCCGCCGACTGTTTCCGAGAAGGGGAGGATACGGGTCTCGTCGACGCCGAACTCGATAGCCCGTTCCGGGCTGGCGGTCAGCGCTATGACACGGCCGTAAGGGTCGGCGACGCCGGCCTCCTCCATCCAAGCGAGCGCCGATCGCGCGTTGAGCATCGTCTCGATCGTCGTAAAGGTCTTGGATGCGATCACCAGCAAGGTCGCCTCGGGATCGAAATCCTCCACCGCCTCCTCGAGCGCCGCACCGTCCACGTTCGACACCACCGCCACATCGTACCGGGCGGCATCGCGCCCGAGCGCGTCAACGACGAAGTCCGGCCCAAGCGCCGAGCCGCCGATGCCGATGTGGAGGATGTGGCGGACGGGGCCGAACGCTTCCGCCTCGATCGCGTCAATAAGTGCGCGCATGCGGGCGTGAAGCTCCTGTGCCCGGGCGACCGAGTCCGGCGCCCCCTGCCCTCGCTCGGCTGTGTGTTCGGCGGCGCGCCCCTCGGTGACGTTGATCTGCTTTCCGGAGAAAAGCGCTTCCCGGGCCCCGGCAAGGTCCTGCGCCTCGGCGAGCGCCACGAAGGATGAGAGGAGACGCCCATCGAGATGGGTCTTGGAGAAGTCGAAACGAATGCCGGCTTCGTCGACGGTTAGGCGCTGCAGCCGGTCAGGATCGGCCTGGAACAGGTTGAGCAGCGGCCGTCTCTCGGCACCTTCAACCGCATTCCAGGCATCGTTCATCGGGTTCGTCTCCATCGGCTCGCGGCCTATCTAGGGACGGGCGGCGGCAAAGCCCAGCGCAGCTTCTGCAGCGCCGCTTGACCCTGCCCGCCGGCCAAGCGAAAGCGGCGGCGATGGCGAGCGAACCGGTGATCGAGGCGGGAGCGGCGAGAAAACCGCCCAACAAAAGGAAGGGGGGGCTTGGCGAGACCACGCGCTTCCTCCTGTTCGTCTTCCTCTTTGCCGTCATCCTGCGAAGCTTCATCGTCGCGCCGTTCGTCATTCCTTCGGGATCGATGCTGCCGCGGATGATGATCGGGGATTTCCTGTTCGTCGCCAAATGGCCCTACGGCTATTCGCGCTTCTCGATGCCCTTCGGGATTGCGCCATTCGACGGGCGCATCCTCGCCTCGCCGCCCGAACGCGGCGACGTCGTCGTCTTCCGGTATCCCGGCGGTGGGGACGAGGATTATGTGAAACGGCTGATCGGCCTGCCCGGCGACCGGCTGCAGGTGCGCGAAGGCGCGCTCTGGCTCAACGGCAAGCCGGTCCCGCGAGTGAGGATCGCCGACTATCTGATGCCCGTCTCGCCCAACAGCCCGTGCCGCTATGTCGACCCGAGCGCTGCGCGGGTGTTGACCGACTCTGAGGGGAAACGCTTCTGCGCCTATGAGCGTTACCGGGAGACGCTGCCCAGCGGCCGGTCCTACAACGTCCTCGACCAGATGGACGAGGGCCCCGCGGACAACACCCAGGTCTTCACCGTGCCCGCCGGCAATTATTTCATGATGGGCGACAATCGCGACGACAGCGAAGACAGCCGCTTCCCGCGCGAGGAAGGCGGCGTCGGCTATCTCCCCGCCGATTATCTGATCGGCCGCGCGCTAATCACCTTCTTCTCGACCGACGGCTCGGCCCAGTGGGCGAAGCCCTGGACCTGGCTCTCGGCAGCGCGCTGGGAGCGGATCGGAGAGACATTCTGAACGACGTTCCCGACCTTTCCGGCTGGCTCGGGGCGGTGCTGGCGCACCGTCCGCGCGACGTCACGCTCTTCACCCGCGCGCTCACCCATTCGAGCCGCGGCGACGAGCATTATGAGCGGCTGGAATTCCTCGGCGACCGGGTGCTGGGCCTGGCAATTGCGACATGGCTTTACGAGCTCTTCCCGGACGAGCCCGAGGGCAAGCTGTCGCGGCGGCTGAATGCGCTGGTTTCGGGCGACACCTGCGCCGACATCGCCCGCGAGCTCGGCCTGGGCCGTCACCTGATCCTCGGCAAGCAGGCGCGCGAGGACGGGGCCGCCGACAGCGACAATGTGCTTGGCGACGCGGTCGAGGCGATGATCGGGGCGCTTTACCTTGAAGCCGGCCTCGATGCCGCGACCGCCTTCATCCGCCGCGCCTGGGCCGACCGGGTCAGCACCCATGACAAGGCGCCCAAGCATCCCAAGTCCGCGCTCCAGGAATGGGCCGCCGCCAACGACCGCAAGCCGCCGACCTACCAGACCAAGGATCGATCGGGCCCGCACCACGCCCCGCGCTTCGTGGTGGAAGTGGAGATCAAGGGGATCGGATCGGCCCGCGCCGAGGGGCTTTCCAAGCAGGAAGCCGAAACTGCCGCCGCAAAGGCGCTACTGGACAGATTGCAGTGACGGTTCCTTTCCCGTTCGGCCTGAGCCTGTCGAAGGTTTGCCCTTCTTCGCTCAGTCCCGCGTGACGTTCTGGCCCTACATGCTCCACTGCAATGCTGGCCGCTTCTATGTTCGTCACACCGACGATCTGGAGCGGAGGATCGCTGAGCATATGGCGGGAACGCTTCCTGGCTTCACAAGGAATTATCTCCCTGTGAAGCTTGTCTGGTCCGAAGCTTTCTTGACCCGCTATGAGGCGCTCGCTGCTGAAAGGCGGATCAAAGGGTGGAGCAGAGCCAAGAAGATGGCGCTGATCCGCGGCGACTGGACAGAGATCAGCCGCCTCGCAAGCAACAAAGCAGGCCTTCGACAGGCTCAGGCCGAACGGGATTTTGACGAATGACCGAACGATTTGGGATGGTGGCGATCGTCGGGGCGCCCAATGCGGGCAAGTCGACGCTCGTCAACGGGATCGTCGGACAGAAGGTGGCGATCGTCAGCCCCAAGGCGCAGACCACCCGCACCCGGCTGATGGGCGTCGCCATTCATGGCGAGGCGCAGATCCTGCTGCTCGATACGCCCGGCATCTTCCAGCCCAAGCGCCGGCTAGACCGAGCCATGGTCGCAGCCGCCTGGGGCGGGGCTCAGGACGCAGACCTGATCGCGCTGGTGATCGACGCCAAGACGGGCTTTTCAAGCCGGATCGAGGAGATGCTCGACACTCTGAAGGGGCGGCCGGAGCCCAAGTGGCTGATCCTCAA
>JALYGI010000509.1 GCA_030777185.1 Pseudomonadota bacterium | reverse complement strand
GACGGCAAGCTTTATCTCACATTGGCGGTGCTCGAATATGATCCCAAGCACCCCAAGATCAGGAAAGAGCACGAGGCGATCATCGAGGATCTGCATGTACATCTCAAAAAGGGCGCAAAGTCCCGCGCAGTGCACTTCCCTTCCGATCGGATGACCGACGAGGTGATCGGCGCGAACACGGTCGGACCCGGCCCCGCTCCTGGCCGCCCGAAACGGTGAGCTCAAGCGGATGAGCGCCGGCGGACGCGACTCCGCCGGAGCGGCCGGATCCGCCTACCTGGAACGGCTGAGGTCCCTTGCCCCCGCCTGCGGGGTGACAAGGCTTGCAGACGTCACGCGGCTGGACGAAATTGGACTGCCGGTCTGGCAGGCAATAAGGCCGGCCGGGCTGTCGCTGAGCGTCCACCAGGGGAAGGGGCAAAGCGCGGTCGAGGCAAAGATCGGCGCTCTTTCGGAAGCGATCGAGGCGCATTGCGCGGAGCGGGTGGAGGCGGACGGACCGCTCGCAAGGGCCTCCGAACTGCCGGCCGAGCAGCGGGCGCCGCGTCTGTCCGACTATGGCCGCTCGCGCGCGCTGCGGGCGCCTCGCGGCAGGATCTCCTGGTGCGCGGCGGCCGATGTCGCGACCGGAAAGCCGCACTACCTGCCACATGCGCTCATTTCGCTCGATTTCACACGGCTCGATGAGCCTTGGTTCGAACGCTCCAGCACAGGCTTGGGGGCGGGACCGGACGAGGCGCTCGCGCTGCAAACGGCCCTATGCGAGGTGATCGAGCGGGATGCCGTCGGCGAGTGGGAACGCGCCGGCCTGGTCGAGCGGATCGGCAGCGCGGTGGGGCTAGATGGTGTGCCCTTCGATTGGTTCCAGGACATACGCTGCAGGCTCGAGGCGCTCGGCGCCTCGATCCGGCTCTTCGCGCCGGAGGCGGCGATCGAATTGCCAGTTCTCGTCTGCTGGATCGAAGGGGCGGAACGCTTCGGCTCGAGGTGGCGCCGGTTCGGCGGGTCGGGCGCGCACGGCGACCCGGAGGTGGCGTTGTTCCGCGCCGTCGCCGAAGCGATCCAGTCGCGCCTCACCTTCATCGCCGCCGTGCGCGACGACATGCTTCCGTCGGCCTATCGCGGGGAGCAGGGGCCGTCACTGATCCGGCTGCCGCCGATCCCCCCGGGGTCGGACGAAGGTTGCTGGGCCAAGATTCCGGATCACGGCGCATCGGCGCTAGAGATCGTGGAGACGCTGCTCGAGGCGGGATATCCTCACGCGGTGTTTAAGCGGCTGGATGGCGAGCTGGAGGGGGTCGCGGTCGTCAAGGCGTTCGTGCCGGGGCTCGGCTCCCTGACCCGAACACGTGCGAGATGAGGGTGGTGGCCTTCGCAGGGCCGTCCGTTAGCCCGGAAGATCGCCACGCGTTCCCAGCGGTCGAATGGAGGGGGCCGGCCGAAGCCGGAGACCTGCTTCGTCTGGCCGTGGAATCGCCGGTCACGGTATGTCTGATCGACGGCTATTTCGACCACCGCCCGGCCGTGCGGCACAAGGAGGTTCTGCTGCTGCTTGCCGAAGGGGTGCCGATCATTGGCGGCAGCAGCATCGGCGCCCTTCGAGCGGCCGAGATGACGCCGTTCGGGATGCAAGGTGTCGGGGCGATCTACCGCGCCTATGCGGACGGAAGGATCGACGGGGATGACGAGGTGGCACTCGCCCACGCCCCCGAGGAATGGGGGTGGCGGCCACTTTCCGTTCCGCTGGTCGAGGTCCGCGCGACCTTATGCCGCGCCGTGCGCACCGGCGTCCTTCACGCCGGGGAAGCCCGGACGGTGCGCGAGGCGGCAGCGGCGATCCACTATGTGGACAGAACGTGGGAAGCCTTACTCTCGGCCGTGCCAGCAACGGTCGGAGGTCGACTGCGCGCGGCACTGCCTGGGATTGAGGTGCCGCTGAAGCGGCTTGACGCGATCGCCTGCCTCAAGGCCGCGACTGCGGTTTCAAACCCGGATCGCCGGCGGCCGCCGGTGGTTTCGACGCTGTTCCTGTACGCGCTGATGGAGGAGTGCGGGATCAATCCGGCGGCGCGGCTGAAAGCGCGGAGCGCAGCAGGCTGAGCATCCACTCGCGCCGGGAGGCGCTCTGAAACGGGTTATGATAAACTGCCCAGCGGGTGAGCCCCTCGGCGTTGGGCGGATCATCCCCAACCCACAGAGCGCGCATCCGCTGCTGCCAGCGGCGGCTGCGCTGGGGCAAATCCCCAGCCCCAGCCCCGGCCGCGGCAAGAAGCGCATAAAGTTCGCTGAGGACGGTCGGCTCGGTTGTCATACCGTCGTCCGGATGTCCACGGCGAACGAGTGCGAGCTCACCGCCGGCAAGATCGAATTCCTCTCGCAGCAGGTGCAGAAGAGCCTGCTCCTCGTGCGGCGCATCGATTGGGAATGGCGCCAGGTTTCGGCTACGCTCAAGCAGGAGAGTGGCGCGTTCAAGATCGTCGAGGAACATGAAACCGGTTGAGGCTTCGATCAGGCGCGTCTGGTTGTAAGGGTTGAGGCGCAACGCTTCCTCGAAATGGCTGCGCGCCAGCGCGGCCTCGCCCGCCCATAGGTGGCACCAGGCCTTCACCGAATGAAGATGTGCTTCGGTCGAATCGAGGGCGATTGCCCGGTGAGCCAGTTCGTAAGCGCGCGCGCGCTCCTGTCTCCCGCACGAGCCGAAGCCGGTGAAGCAATAATCGGTGTTGTAGAGCCGGATCAGCGGCGGATAGGCGCCCGACAGCGTCGGGTGGAGCGCAATCAGCCGTTCCCAGGAATCGGCAAGGGCGCGAGCCCCGTCCAAGCTGTTTTCGCAGCGCATCTGGAGCTTGTTCTGAAAATAGAGACTGTAGCCGTCGCTCGGCTGCTCCGGCAGATTGCGCAGCACGTCGTCTTGAAGTGTGGGCAGGGCCGCGGCCGCGATGCGGCGAACCAGCTGGTCCGCCTGACCTCCGATGTCCGCCACAACCAGGTCCGCCGCCTCGGCCCAGATGATCGCTCCGGAAGAGAGGCGAGAGAGGCGGGCGAACGCGCGGAGTATGTCGCCGCGGCCGAGCAGCCTCAGCGACAGCTGATAGTCACGGTCGCCATAGCTCGGCTGCCCGCCGGTCGTTGCACGGCTGGTGTCCGACACAAGGCGTATCTCGCGGAACCGCGCAAGCGTGAAAAGGATCTCCTCCCGCAGCGTTTCGGCGAGGTAAGGATGCCCATCCCGTACGGCTTCGTCCTCAGGTCGAGGAAAATAGAGGAGCGGCGGCTCGCCCAGTGACGGCCTGCTTTGTCGTTCCGCCGGCGGCCGCGGCGGATTTTGGGGCACCGGCGGGAGGGCGTCCTTGCGTTCAGCCTTCGCAACCGGCGCAATGAAGCGATAGCCGCGGCCATAGACGCTTTCGATGTAGCGGGGCGTGCGCGACTCATCGCCCAGGGCGCGCCGAAGCTCCTTGATGACGGAGGTGAGCGAGGACTCGCTGACGATGGTGCCGTCCCATACCGAGGAGAAAAGCGCGTCTTTGGTGAGAAGCCGCCCGTTCTGCTCTGCCAGCAACAGCAGGACCTTGAACGCTTTGTTGCCGATCTTGATAGGCCCCCTGGGCCCGATCAAGCG
>JALYGI010000508.1 GCA_030777185.1 Pseudomonadota bacterium | reverse complement strand
GTCCCGCGCCCGGCCCGCCGGCGTGGATCACCGCCTTGCCCATGATGTCGAGGAACGGCCGGGCACGCTCGAAAGCTCCATCGGTGCCGCCGACCATGAAGGTGAGGGAGCCCGCCTCCGCCGCAGCGATGCCGCCCGACACGGGCGCATCGACCATCGCATAGCCCTGGCCCTCCGCCTTCGCGATCTCCTCGCGCGCGGTGGCGACGTCGATGGTGGAACAGTCGATCAGGATCGCACCCGTCGGGGCCTGCCCAAGCACGCTGCCCTCATAGACCTCCCGCACATGCTTGCCGGCCGGAAGCATCGTCACCACGGCCTCGGCACCCTGCACGGCTTCGGCTGCGGAAGCGGCCCGCTTGCAGCCCCGCTCCTCCGCCTTGGCGAGCGCCGCTTCCGAAAGATCAAAGGCGCTGAGGTCGTGTCCCGCCTTTGCCAGGTTCGCGGCCATGCCGCCGCCCATATTGCCGAGCCCGATGAATCCGATCCGTGCCATACACTTCCTTTCGCGGGTCCCATCGAAGTACCACTTCGATGGGTTTCCTTAGCGCCCCTTCCAATCGGCCTTACGCTTGTCGACGAAGGCGCTCATCCCTTCCTTCTGGTCCTCGGTTCCGAACAGGCCGTGGAACAGCCGACGCTCGAAGACGATGCCCTGAGCAAGGCTCATCTCGAAGGCGGCGTTGACCTGCTCCTTGGTTGCAATCGCGGCGAGCGGCGCCATGCCCGCAATCTGCTCGGCGGTTTTCAGCGCTTCATCGAGCAGGTTCGCCGCCGGTACCACGCGCGCCACCAGGCCCGACCGCTCCGCTTCCTCGGCACCCATCATCCGGCCGGTAAGGCACATCTCCATCGCCTTGGCCTTGCCGACCGCATGGGTGAGCCGCTGCGATCCGCCCATGCCCGGCGTGACGCCGAGCTTGATCTCGGGCTGGCCGAACTGGGCATTGTCGCCTGCGATGATGAAGTCAGCCATCATCGCCACCTCGCAGCCGCCGCCGAGCGCATAGCCGGCCACCGCCGCGATCCAGGGCTTGCGCGTCGCCGTCACCTTCTCCCAGCCCTGGAAGAAATTGGAGGCATACATGCTAGCAAAGCCTTGCTCCGCCATCTCCTTGATGTCGGCGCCCGCGGCGAACGCCTTTTCGTTTCCGGTGAGCACCGCGCAGCGCTGGCTCTCGTCCCCATCAAAGGCGGCGAAGGCGGCGATCAGCTCGCTGAGCACCGCGCTGTTCAGCGCATTCAGCGCCTTGGGCCGGTTCAATGTGATGAGCGTCACCGCCCCGCGCTGTTCAACCAGGATGTTCTCATAATTCATGGCTTGGCCCCATCGGTGGAAAGCGGCGACCATTCCTGGCCTTCAGGCATGGGCGCGAAGATCGTGTCGATCATGTGGTCAGTCACCTGGGCCGGCGATTTCGGATCCCAGTTCGGCTGATTGTCCTTGTCGATCAGCACGGAACGGACGCCTTCGACGAAATCGTGGCGCTGCACCACATGTGCGGCGACTGCATATTCCTGGCGCATCTCGTCGGCGAAGTCTTGCATCTTCGCACCGTCCGAAAGCAGCCGGAGCGAGACCTTGCAGGCTTGCGGGCTTTTGCAGCTCAACATCTCAAGCTCGCTTCTTGCCCAGTCGGAGCCGTCCGCCTCCAGGGCCGCAAGCACGTCCTCCAGATGGTCGGATGCAAAGGCGGCGTTGATCCGGTCGATATGGGCCGCGATTCGAGCGGGCGGCGGCGGCACGCTGGCTTCGGCAAGAATGGTCTCGAGATGCTCGGGCTCGGCGGCGATCCGCCGCTTCACGCGATCGAGTGCCTCGCTTGGGATATAATGGGTGGCAAGGCCGAGATGGTGGCACTCCGCGCCGTCCAGGCGGGCGCCCGTCAGCGCCAGGAAGTGGCCGACGCGCCCCGGCAGGCGGGACAGGTACCAGCCGCCGCCGACATCGGGGAACAGCCCGATCGCCGTCTCGGGCATGGCGAAGCGCGTATTCTCAGTCGCGATGCGGTACCGGCACGGCTGCGAGATGCCGACGCCGCCGCCCATCGTAATCCCGTCCATGAAGGCGATCGTCGGCTTGGCATAGGTGAAGAGCAGGTGATTGAGCCGGTATTCGACGAAGAAGAAGGCGCGCGCCTCCGCTCCATCGGTCGCGCCGCTCTCCGCCAGCATCCGCACGTCCCCTCCGGCGCAGAAGCCGCGGCCCTCCGCGTGATCGATCGCCACCGCCTCGACCGCGGGCTCGGAACGCCAGGCGACCAGCGCCTCGGTCATGGCGCTGCACATTTCCTTGGTCAGCGCATGGAGCGCCTTCGGCCGATTGAGCCTGATCCGCCCGACCTTGCCTTCAACGGCCGTGAGGAGGTCGCTCACTGGCGCAGCATGTCCCGGCCGACGATCACGCGCATGATCTGGTTGGTGCCTTCGAGGATCGAGTGCACGCGCAGGTCGCGCCAGAAGCGCTCGACAGGATAATCCTGAAGATAGCCATAGCCGCCGTGGAGCTGGAGCGCGCGATCGACGACGGAGCTTCCGGTGTCGGTGGCGAGGCGCTTGGCCATCGCGGCGAAGCGGGTTTTGTCCGGAGCGTTCTCAGTGACCTTCACAGCAGCGGCGTAGAGCAGCATGCGGGCCGCCTGGAGTTCGGTTTCCATGTCGGCGAGGGTGAATTGCGTCGCCTGGAAATCGGCGATCGCCTGCCCGAACGCCTTGCGCTCCTTGGTGTAGCGCACCGCCTCGTCAAGGCAGCGCTGCGCGCCTCCGAGCGAGCAGGCGCCGATGTTGAGCCGGCCGCCGTCGAGACCCATCATAGCGATGCGGAAGCCCTCGCCCTCGGCGCCGACGAGATTCTCCGCCGGCACGCGCACGTCATCGAAATTGACCTGGCAGGTCGGCTGCGAATGCCAGCCGAGCTTTTTTTCCTGCGCGCCGAAGCTGACGCCGGGCATATCCTTTTCAATGACGAGCGCGCTGATCCCCTTCGGGCCTTCGGCGCCTGTGCGAGCCATGGTGACGTAGATCTCGTTCTCGCCGCCGCCGGAAATGAACGCCTTGGAGCCGTTGACGACATAATGATCGCCGTCTTTCACCGCCCGCGTCTTCAGCGCCGCCGCGTCGGATCCTGAGCCCGGCTCGGTGAGGCAGTAGCTGCCGAGCTGTTCCATGCTCACCATCTGCGGCAGATATTTCTGCTTCACGGTTGGCGAACCGAAGCGATCGATCATCCAGGCGGCCATGTTGTGGATCGAGATGAAGGCGGAGGTCGAAGGATCGCCATAGGCCATGGCTTCCATGATCAGCGCGGATTCGAGCCGGCCCAGCCCGATGCCGCCGCTTTCTTCGGACACGTAGATCGCGCCGAAGCCAAGCTCCGCGGCCTGCCGGATCGTGTCGCGCGGGAAGATATGCTTCTCGTCCCACTCGCCCGCGAACGGCGTCAGCGCATCGGCGGTGAATTGCTGCGCCAGCTCCTGGATCTGGCGCTGTTCGTCGGTAAGATCGAACTGGTTGG
Source organism: Pseudomonadota bacterium (assembly GCA_030777185.1). Lineage (GTDB taxonomy): Bacteria > Pseudomonadota > Alphaproteobacteria > Sphingomonadales > Sphingomonadaceae > Allosphingosinicella. The sequence goes on along the minus strand of JALYGI010000508.1, from coordinate 183 downwards.
TCATATTGCGGGCTTTTCCTTCAACGCGCGCTCGGGAGGATGAGCAGCCTCAACAAGGGATCAACCCATTGTCGGGATGACGAAGGCGTTCTCGCCCGTCACCGACCCGTCGGGCCAGCGCTGGGTCACGGTCTTGGTCTTGGTGTAGAAGCGCACGCCTTCCATGCCGTGCTGGTTGATGTC
>JALYGI010000507.1 GCA_030777185.1 Pseudomonadota bacterium | reverse complement strand
GCCAAGATCTACCCACAAGTCCGCAACGGCACGTTCGAGGTCGATTTCCAGTTCCTCGGCGCGGAGCCTACGGACATCCAGCGCGGCCAGACGCTGCAGACCAAGCTGACCCTCGGCGATCCCGCGCCGGCTTTGCTGATCCCCAACGGCGCCTTTTACAACGAAACCGGCGGCGCGTGGGTGTTCGTGGTGACGCCGGATGGGTCCGAGGCGATCAAGCGCCAGGTCCGGCTCGGCCGCCGCAACGCCGATTATATCGAAGTGCTCGATGGGCTGGAGCCCGGCGAGCGGGTGCTGACCTCGCCCTATACCGGTTTCGCCGACAAGGATCGGCTCGACCTCGAGACGAAATGAAGGAGCAAGCCGATGTTGAGCATGCATGAACTGACCCGCGTCTATCGCACTGAAACGGTCGAGACGACTGCACTCGACGGCATCAACCTCGACATCGCGGACGGCGAGTTCGTGGCGGTGATGGGCCCGTCGGGCTGCGGCAAGTCGACTTTGCTGAACGTGATCGGCATGCTCGACAGCCCGACGAGCGGCTCCTACGTCTTCAACGGACAGGAGGTGGCGGGGCTCAGCGAAGCCAAGCTCGCCGAGGTCCGCAAGAAGAATATCGGCTTTATCTTCCAGAGCTTCAATCTGGTGGACGAGCTCAGCGTCCGCGAGAATGTGGAGCTGGCGCTTCTCTATCACGACGTGCCCGCCTCCGAGCGCCGCCGGCGTGCGGACGAGGTGATGGACAAGGTCGGGGTTGCCCACCGAGCCAAGCACCGTCCCAGCCAGCTCTCGGGCGGTCAGCAGCAGCGCGTGGCGGTCGCCCGCGCCCTCATCGGGGAGCCGAAGCTGATCCTGGCCGACGAGCCGACCGGCAACCTCGACACCCACCATGGCGAGGAAGTGATGAAGATGCTCCAGGCCTTGAATGCCGAAGGCTCGACCATCGTCATGGTCACCCACTCGCCCGCCCATGCCGATTATGCCAGCCGCGTCGTCAACATGCTCGACGGCCGCGTCCTTCAAGAGCGCCGGCGGGCGGCGTGAGGCGTATTTACCTCGCTGCAGCGACGACGCTCGCGCTCGTTCCGATCGGCGGCCCCGCCGAAGCGGGGGAGCGGCAGCGCGCGACGGTGCTGATGGCCGAGGATGAAGGCGCGCGGAAATTCCAGGAGAATTGGGGCTTCTCCGACGCTGTCGTCACCGGCGACACCATCCACCTGTCCGGAATCCTCTTGGGTTTTCGGCCTGGCGAGGCCGATCTCAAGGCACCGTACCCAGCTTGGACGGCGATCGGTGTCGCCAAGATCCTGGGCGGCGGGATCACCGAGATCAAGATTACGGCGAAGCGGCCCCTGGCGATCGCCAAGGGCAAATAAGGAGCACGGGCCGTGTGGCGCAACTATCTCACAGTCGGCCTTAGAGCACTCGCTAGGAACAAGACCTACGCCTTCATCAACATCTTCGGCCTGGCGCTCGGCCTCGCAGCCTGCGTCATGATCCTGCTCTACGTTCGGTATGAGACCAGTTACGACAGCTGGATGGAAGGAGCGGACAACGCCTTCCAGGTCCAAACTTTCTACAAGGCCACCGAATCCGGCGGCGAGGAGATGAAGCTGCAGGTCAGCGCCATCGTGACCGGCCGTGCGCTCGAGAAGGACTATCCCGGGCAAATCGAGAAGCTCGTCTGGGTACGCAGCTTTTCGCCGATCGTCATACAAAACGGCGAGGCATCCGAGATCGAGGATCTGCGGATGGTCGACGAGAATCTGTTCGAGATCTTCCGCGTCCCGTTCCTTCGGGGCAGCTGGCGGAGCGCGCTTCCGGACGCGCATTCTATCGCGCTCAGCGAGAGCGAGGCCAAGCGCCGCTTCGGCGACGCCGATCCCGTCGGCAAGACGCTGACCATCGTCGATAATGCCGGAAACGTGGACTATCGCGTGACCAGCGTATTCAAGGACCTCCCGAAGAACAGCCACTTCACGGCCCAGGCGGTCGCGCGGTTCGATCTCGGCGTCCAATTCGCCGACCGTCCGAGCGCACTTACGAGCTGGAACAACCAGCAGGGCTGGAACTACGTCCGGCTGCGCTCGCCGAACGACGTGGATCTGATCCACAGCCAGATGCCGGCGTGGGAGAAGCGGAACATTCCTGACGAGGACAATGGCGAGGAGCGCAGCAACGCCGGAGAGGTGCAGGACTTCCGGCTCGCCAACATCACCGACGTGCATCTCGGGGAGGCGCAGGACGCATCGGTCACGCCAGGCAACGACCGGACGACCGTCATCACCTTCGCCGTTATCGCCTTCCTCGTGCTCGGCATGGCGAGCGTCAACTTCACCAACCTCGCGACGGCGCGGGCGTCGCAGCGGGCGCGCGAGGTGGCGCTGCGTAAGGTGCTCGGCGCCTCGCGCAAGCAACTGGTCCTCCAATTCCTGGGGGAATCCGTGCTGGTGGCGGCGATCGCGATGATCTTCGCGCTGGCCGCCGTCGAATTGCTGTTGCCCTATTTCAACACCTTTCTCGACGCCGATATCCGCCTTGGCTATCGCGGTGCGGACGGCGTGATCCTGCCGCTCCTGCTGCTGGTGCTCGTCGTCGGCGCGATCGGCGGGCTCTACCCGGCTCTCTACCTCGCGCGGTTCCAGCCGGCGCGGATCCTCAAGGCCAATAAGTCATCCGCGGATGCCGAGGGATCAGGGCGCCTCAGGAACGTCCTCGTCGTGGCCCAGTTCGCAGTCTCCATCGGCCTCATCATCTGCACCGCCGTGATTTATTCGCAGACGCTTTTCGCCCGGAATGCCGAGAGTGGCTACGTGCGGGACGGGCTGCTCCAGGTCGGAAATCTTGGCTTCCGCGGCGTCGACAATCGCGATGGTCAGGTGACCGAGCAGATCAGGCGCATCCCTGGCGTCCAAGCGGCTGCTCGGACCCAGATCGGGATCGATCCGGGAGGCAATTCGACTACTTCCGTCTACCCGCTGAGCGGGACGCAGTCGACGGAGCTCGGCGACTATTCTGTCGAGGCGGATTTCTTCCGCACCATGGGCATGGAGATCGTCGCCGGCCGTGACTTCTCGGAAGCACAGGGCCGCGACGACATCACCACGCCTTCCCCGGACGACCCGGGCTACGCGGCGACGCTCCAGCAAATCGCGCAGCGCGGCGTGAACATCATCGTCACCGAGGAGGCTGCCCGCCGGCTCGGCTTCCGAAGCCCGCAAGAGGCGGTTGGCAAGAATTTCCGGTCTGCAATCGCCGGGCCCAAATACGGACTGGTTCCGCTGACGGTTGTCGGCGTCGTGCGCGATGCCCGCTTCCGCTCAGTGCACGAGCCGCTGCAGCCGATCATGTACACGATGCGCCGCAACGGCTTCGGCGACATCATGATCCGCTATTCGGGTGATCCGGCCGCCATCCGCGACCAGGTCGAAACGGTGTGGAAGCGGAACATCCCGCAGGTGCCGTTCAACGGGCGCTTCGCCGAGGATATCGTGCGCGAGCAGTATGAGCGGGAGGAAGGGCGCGGGCAGCTCTTCGCCGCGTTCGCGGTCCTGGCCGTCGTCATCGCCTGCCTCGGCCTGTTCGGCCTCGCCGCCTTCACTGCCGAACGGCGGACGAAGGAGATCGGCATCCGGAAGGTGCTGGGCGCCCGCAGCCGCGACATTGTCCGGCTGCTCGCCTGGCAGTTTTCAAAACCGGTGATCGTCGCCAACCTCATCGCCTGGCCCCTCGCCTGGTGGGTGATGCGCGACTGGCTGAACGGCTTCGACGCGCGAATCAACCTGGGGCCGACGCCGTTCCTGCTGGCTGGGGTGCTGGCGCTTGCCATCGCCCTCGGCACGATCACCGGACACGCGCTCAAGGTTGCCCGCGCCAATCCGATCCATGCTCTTCGTTACGAATAGGAGCCCGGACCATGTGGAAGAACTATGTCACCGTCGGCGTCCGCGCATTGGCCAAGAACAAGACCTACGCCTTCATCAACATCTTTGGCCTGGCGATCGGCATGGCCGCATGCCTGATGATCCTGCTCTTCGTCCGGTACGAGATGAGCTACGACAAATGGATCCCGGAGCGGGAGCGCATCTACCAATTCCAGAGCTGGTACAAATCCAACGACAC
>JALYGI010000506.1 GCA_030777185.1 Pseudomonadota bacterium | reverse complement strand
TCAGCATCTCCTGCAGCGTATAGGCGGCGCCGTAGGCCTGGAGCGCCCAGACCTCCATCTCGCCGAAACGCTGGCCGCCGAACTGCGCCTTTCCGCCCAGCGGCTGCTGGGTGACGAGGCTGTACGGACCGATCGAGCGGGCGTGGATCTTGTCGTCCACGAGGTGGTGCAGCTTGAGCATGTAGATGTAGCCCACGGTCACCTTGCGGTCGAATGCCTCGCCGGTGCGGCCGTCATAGAGCGTCACCTGACCCGACGGATCGAGGCCGGCTCGGCTCAGCATGTCCGACACGTCGGCCTCGCGCGCGCCGTCGAACACCGGAGTGCCCATCGGAACGCCGTTCACGAGGTTCGCTGCAAGCTCCATCAGCTGATCGTCGTCACGTCCGTCGATCTCCGCATCGTAAGACGGTCCGTAGATGTCCTTCAGCTTGGCCCGCATCGCGCTGACATCGGTCGTGGCGATATCCTTGCCGCGATTGTGCATGTCCTCGAGCATCGTCCCGATCTGCTTGCCAAGGCCGCGTGCGGCCCAGCCCAGATGGGTCTCGAAGATCTGCCCGACATTCATGCGGCTCGGCACTCCGAGCGGGTTGAGCACGATGTCGGCATGCGTCCCGTCCTCGAGGAACGGCATGTCCTCGATCGGCAGGATGCGGCTGATCACGCCCTTGTTGCCGTGACGGCCGGCCATCTTATCGCCCGGCTGCAGCTTGCGCTTCACCGCAACGAACACCTTGACCATTTTGAGGACGCCCGGCGGCAGCTCGTCGCCGCGCTCGAGCTTCTCGATCCGGTCCTCCAGGCGGCGACGGATCACCGCCTCGGATTCGTCATACTGGGTGCGAACCGCTTCGAGATCGCTCTGCACGCGGTCGTCCTGAACCGCGAACTTCCACCAATCGTTGCGCTCCACGCTGTCGAGCAGCTCCTGATCGATGGTTGAGCCCTTCTTGACGCCCTTTGGAGCGGCCGTGGCGACCTGGCCCAAGAGCATGTCGCGGAGCCGCGAGAAGGTGGCCCGCTTCAGGATCGAGCGCTCGTCCTCAGCGTCCTTCCTCAGCCGATCCTTTTCTTCGGTCTGGATCGCGCGGGTACGGTCGTCGATGTCGATCCCGTGCCGGTTGAACACGCGCACTTCGACGATCGTGCCGGAAACGCCAGGCGGCAGCCGCAGCGAGGTGTCGCGAACGTCCGAGGCCTTCTCGCCGAAGATCGCGCGGAGGAGCTTCTCTTCCGGCGTCATCGGGCTTTCGCCCTTCGGCGTGATCTTGCCGACCAGGATGTCGCCCGGCTCCACTTCGGCGCCGATATAGACGATGCCGGCCTCGTCGAGGTTGCGCAGCGCCTCCTCGCCGACGTTGGGGATGTCGCGAGTGATGTCCTCCGGCCCAAGCTTCGTGTCGCGGGCCATCACCTCGAACTCCTCGATGTGGATCGAGGTGAAGACGTCGTCCTTCACGATCCGCTCGGAGATCAGGATGGAATCCTCGTAATTGTAGCCGTTCCACGGCATGAACGCGACGAGCACGTTGCGCCCGAGCGCAAGCTCGCCGAGCTCGGTCGACGGACCGTCGGCGATCACGTCACCCTCGCTCACCACGTCGCCCACCTTCACCAGCGGACGCTGATTGATGCAGGTGTTCTGGTTGGAGCGCTGGAACTTCATCAGGGTGTAGATGTCGACGCCCGACTTGCCGGCGTCGATCTCGCCGGTCGCGCGGATCACGATGCGCGCGGCATCGACCTGGTCGACAATGCCCGAACGACGGGCGGCGATCGCCGCGCCGGAATCGCGGGCGACCGTCTCTTCCATGCCGGTGCCCACGAACGGCGCTTCGGCGCGAACCAGCGGCACCGCCTGGCGCTGCATGTTCGATCCCATCAGCGCGCGGTTGGCGTCGTCATTCTCCAGGAAGGGAATGAGCGAGGCGGCGACCGACACCAGCTGCTTGGGGCTGACGTCCATGAGGGTGATCTGCTCGCGCGGCGCCATCAGGAAGTCGCCGGCCCGGCGGGAGGAGACGATCTCCTCGCCGAAGCTGCCGTCCTCGTTCAATTCCGCGTTCGCCTGCGCGATCGTGTGCTTTCCCTCTTCCATTGCGGAGAGATAGACGACGTCGTCGGTCACCTTGCCGTCGACCACCTTGCGGTACGGAGTCTCGATAAAGCCGTACTTGTTCACCCGGCTGAAGCTGGCGAGCGAGTTGATGAGGCCGATGTTCGGCCCTTCCGGAGTCTCGATCGGGCAGATGCGGCCATAATGGGTCGGATGGACGTCGCGGACCTCGAAGCCGGCGCGCTCGCGGGTGAGACCGCCCGGCCCGAGCGCCGACACACGGCGCTTGTGCGTCACTTCGGAAAGCGGATTGGTCTGGTCCATGAACTGCGAGAGCTGCGAGGAGCCGAAGAATTCGCGCACCGCGGCCACGGCGGGCTTGGCGTTGATGAGATCGTTCGGCATCACGGTCGACACGTCAACCGAGCTCATGCGCTCCTTCACGGCGCGCTCCATGCGGAGCAGGCCGACACGATATTGGTTCTCCAGCAGCTCGCCCACCGAACGGACGCGGCGGTTGCCGAGATTGTCGATATCGTCGATCTCGCCCTTGCCGTCCTTCAAATCGACCAGCGTCTTCACCACCGCAATGATGTCCTCGCGGCGCAGCGTCGTTACCGTGTCCTCGGCATCGAGATCGAGGCGCATGTTGAGCTTGACGCGGCCCACTGCGGACAGGTCGTAACGCTCCGGATCGAAGAACAGGCCGTAGAAGAGCGCATCGGCGGTCTCGCGCGTCGGCGGCTCGCCGGGACGCATGACGCGGTAGATGTCGGCGAGCGCCTGGTCGCGGTCCTCAGCCTTGTCGGCCTTGAGCGTGTTGCGCATCCAGGCGCCGGTATTGACGTGATCGATGTCGAGCAGCTCGATCCGATCGATGCCGGCCTTGTCGAGCTTCTCGAGATTCTCAGGGGAGACCTCGTCGCCCGCCTCGATGTAGATCTCGCCGGTCGCGTCGTTGACGAGATCGAAGGCCGAGTAACGGCCGAAAATCTCCTCGGTCGGGATCAGGAGCTGGGCAAGACCGTCCTTGGCAGCCTTGTTGGCGCCGCGCGGCGTTATCTTCTGGCCGGCCGGGAAAACGACTTCGCCGCTTTCCGCATTGGCGAGGTCGAAGGTCGGCTTCTGCCCGCGCCATTGTTCTGCGACGAAGGGGATCTGCCAGCCGTTCGCGGCGCGGACGAACGTCACGCGGTTGTAGAATTCGGAGAGGATCTCCTCGCTCGACAGGCCGAGAGCATGGAGAAGGGTGGTGACCGGCAGCTTGCGCTTGCGGTCGATCCGTACGTTGACGATGTCCTTGGCGTCGAACTCGAAGTCGAGCCACGAGCCGCGATAGGGGATGACGCGGGCGGCGAACAGATACTTGCCCGAAGCGTGGGTCTTGCCGCGGTCATGATCGAACAGCACGCCCGGCGAGCGGTGCATCTGGCTGACGATCACGCGCTCAGTGCCATTGACGACGAACGTGCCGTTCTTCGTCATGAGCGGCATGTCGCCCATATAGACGTCCTGCTCCTTGATATCGAGCACGGAGCGGGTTTCGGTATCGGGATCCACCTCGAACACGATGAGGCGGAGCGTGACCCGCATCGGCGCCGCATAGGTCATGCCGCGCTGGCGGCACTCGTCGACGTCATACTTGGGGTCTTCCAGCTCGTAATTGACGAAATCCAGTTCAGCGGTACCGGCGAAATCGCGGATCGGGAACACCGAGCGCAGGGTCTTTTCGAGACCGGAGACATAGCCGTCCTGCGGCCGCGAGCGGAGGAACTGCTCGTAGCTTTCGCGCTGAACCTCAATGAGGTTCGGCATTTCGGAAACCTCGTGGATGTTTCCGAAGATCTTGCGGATTCGCTTGGACGCAATGGACCGGTTCTCGGTCGCCTGAGCTGGAATGGTCGCCATGTGGTGTGTCGTCGCCTCTTCTTGTGCACCGGGGCAGCCCCCCGGAATTCACTCTTTCTCCCGGCGAAGCCGAGAGGCGCATAAGACGCAAAAAGCCGCGTGTTTTCCTGTGGAAAACCGCAGCTTCAGCGTCTTGGAGCCCAACCGATCTATGCGTGAGACGCGCTGCGCGACGGCGCGACCTGTTCCGATGCG
>JALYGI010000505.1 GCA_030777185.1 Pseudomonadota bacterium | reverse complement strand
GCCCTCGGCCGCCGCAGTGCTCGTCATCCAGCCACTGAAGTAGATCGAGCATCTGGCCATGCGTAGGGGGCAGGCCTCTGGTGGCAATGAAGTAGCGGTCGGCGAAATGATGCGTCTCTGTCACCGCCGACCTGGCGCGGAGCATGGCCTCGGGCCGCCGGTGCGCGCGCTCTTCCTCGTCAGCAGCCGCACACAGGTTGCGCTCGGCCGCGTCGAATGCTTCAAGTGAAGCCTCAACATAGGTTCTGAACGCTTCGTCCAAATCCACTAAGATCCCCTTCAGGGGAAGCTTGCACAGGGTTTTACCTGAGGCAACCTCTTGAGCAGGCCGTACTTTCACCAGCTTCCCAGCGCGCACCGCGTGCGCGGATGAATTCGGAGCGGTTGACCCAGCTTAGCGGCCGGGCTGCTCCAAGCGCTGTATTACCCAACCATTACCGAAGCTGGCCTCGGCGGCGCCTCACCATTCCTCTAAGTGTTTGAAAAGGAATGGTGACCCCTACGGGACTCGAACCCGTGTTTTCGCCGTGAGAGGGCGACGTCCTAGACCGCTAGACGAAGGGGCCGTGCACATGCCCGCTTGGAGAGCGGGACAGACCGGGCGCATATGGGGGAGGGGGCGGGGCTGTCAAGCTCGGCACCGGACGGCCGAGCCGGCGGGCCGCACGCTTAGTAGCTGTTGCCGCCCGGAACATCCGCCCGAGTCTTGGGCGGCGGGGTCTGCTGGCCGCCGCGGTTGGGCTGCGCCTGAAGCGAGGGAGGGGCCGCCTGGGGCGCCGGAACGGTGGCAGCCTGCGCATTGCCGGCCTGCTGCAGCGCCCCCTGAGCGGCATTGGCGGCCGCGGAGCCTTCCATTTCCTGCACATTGTCGGCCGCATTCTCGAGCACCGCGGCGGCAGCGGGATCGCTTTGCTCCGCCGCTTGCTCGAGTTGTTCGGAAGCATTGTCCGCCTGGCTCTGCCCGCCGCCTCCGCAGGCGGTGAGCGCGGCAAAAGCGGCGGCGGCGAGGGCGGGTTTGAGCTTCATGCGGGGGCTTCTTTCCTAAATTGTTCGGCGGGACAACGCCACGCCTCGGCCAGGGTTGCAGGACCTCGTCGGCGATCGGAGTCTAGAGCTTTTCTCGCTCAGCTAGACTCCCCTCCCTGCAAGGGAGGGGTAGGGGTGGGTCGAGCGCGGAGCGCGAGTTGCGGCGCAGCCGCAAGCGATGCGCCTTCACCGGGATCGACCCGGCTCAGTCGCCACCCACCCCTTGATCCCCTCCCTTGACGGGAGGGGAGTGAGAAGGCGATCCGACCTGAGCGGGAATTGCTCTAAGCCGCGGCAAGGTTCAGGCCCCCCGCTGCGCACCGCCGCGTGCGGCCGGCGCGGGCCGGTTCAGCCGCCGCGCGGGACGCCGAGCTCGTCGGCGGCACGGTTGAGCTGCGCCTGGGCCGCCGGATCGCCCTTGAACGCGGCAAGGCCGCTCCGCAGCGCCTGGTTGGCGGCGTCGGTATCGCCGAGCACCATGCGCGCGCGCATCAGGCGCATCCAGCCATTGGCGTCCTTGGGATTCGATTTCAGCCGGTTGGCGAGGCGGTCGACCATGGCCTTGACCATTTCCGATTGCTGGGCCGGCGGGATCGAGGAGGCCGACGCCATCTGCTCCGGAGTGGGCCCGGGGATCGCAGCGGTGGCCGCCGAACCCGCGGAGCGACCGCCTGTGGATGGGGCCGGCATTCGGCCGGTTATGTCGATCTTCTGCTTGGCGGCGACCTGCTCGATCGTGCGGCGGAGATCCGCCTCCCACGGCGCTCCCGCGGGCGTGTCCTTGAGGAGCGCGATCCAGTCGGCGACCGCGCCCTCGTGCTGCCCTTTCAAATCCTTCTGCACGGCGAGGAAATAGCGCGCGCGCGGATCGGCCGGATCGAGCTTGATGGCGCGCTGGAAGGCCTCAGCCGCTTCAGCGGAGATATCGGTGGTCGCGGTTTGCAGCGCTTCGCCGAGCGACGACCAATTCTCGGCATTGCCGGGCTCGATCTGAGCGGCGCGGCGATAGGCGGCGGCCGAACGCATCAGATCGCCCGTTTCGAAATAGGACCAGCCGAGCATGCGCCAGCCGGCGGGATTGTTCGGCGCCTGCTCCAGCTTGCGTTCGAGCTCGGCGATCTTCTCCTCGACCGTCCCGACCGGCTGGTCGGGCTTGACGGCGCCGTGCGGGGCCGCTTGCGTCCCCTTGTCGCCCTCGCCACCGCGGAGGATCGCAACTGCCGCAGATGCGAGCGCGATGATTGCTGCGGCGATGAGTAATAAAGTCGCCAGCGAAGGATGGCGGCTGCGGCCCGAAGGAGCGGCTGAAGATGCGGAGCTCATGGGCTCAAGATGTTCCGCTGAAATTATTGAACGTCAAGTCTGGCGCGCTGCGAACTTGATGATAAAGTAAGTGCGGCTGTGCGCATGCCAGGATTGTACGCGTTGTTTCGTCAATGCTCGTCGGGGATGTGACAGGGGGAGAGAATTGGCAGCGACGTACCGCATCGCAATCGTGGGGTCGGGACCTGCGGGACTCAGCGCTGCCGCCCGCGCGGCGCAGCTCGGCATTCCCCACATCTTGCTCGAAAAGACCGATCATCTTTCCGATACTATCTATAAATATCAAAAGGGTAAGCACGTCATGGCGACTCCGAGCCAGCTCGTGCTGCGCTCGGACCTCGATTTCGACGCCGGCAAGCGCGAGGTCGTGCTCGGGACCTGGGACAATCAGGCCGCTGCCCACAAGATCAACGTGAAGCTCAGGGCCGAGGTCAAGTCGATCTCGGGATCCAAGGGCAATTTCACGCTGACCCTGACCAACGGCGAGACGGTCGAGGCGGAGACCGTGATTCTCGGCATCGGCACGCAGGGCAATCCGAACAAGATGCGCTGCGAAGGCGCCAACATGCCGCACATCCAGTATCAGCTCGACGATCCCGGCGAATATGTGGACGAGCATATCACCGTCGTCGGATCGGGCGATGCAGGGATCGAGAATGCGCTCGGCCTGGCGGCCGACCCGGAGCAGGGCAATAAAGTCACGATCCTCAATCGCGGCGCCGATTTCGCGCGCGCCAAGGGCGCCAACGTCAAGCT
>JALYGI010000504.1 GCA_030777185.1 Pseudomonadota bacterium | reverse complement strand
GGCCGGCCATCCTCCTCCAGGCCTATCGCTGGCTCGCCGACAGCCGCGATGAGCATAAAGGAGAGCGTTTGGACCAGCTCGAGGACCCGTTCCGGCTCTATCGCTGCCACACGATCATGAACTGCGCCAACGTCTGTCCGAAGGGCCTCAATCCAGCGAAGGCGATCGCCGAGACCAAGAAGATGCTGGTGGAAAGAGTCGTCTAAAGGTGTCGTTCGTCCCGACGACCGAATTTCGGGGCCCTTTCTGACATGCACCCGCTCATTCGCTACGGACCCGATCCCGATCACCCCGGCTGGTGGACCTGGGATCTTGCCGAGCAGGACCGCTATAACGCCACGATCGGCAAGCTGCTCGTCCGCAGCGAAGGCGAAGGCCGGGCGCGCTGCCGGATGTTCCCGGACGCGCGCCAAAGCAATCTCGGCAATGTCGTCCATGGCGGCGCGATCCTCACCTTCATCGACATGGCAATGTTCGCCGGCGGTCATGCCGCGGGCATGTCCGATACTGGAGCGGTGACGCTGGACCTGTCGGCGCAGTTCATCACGCCCGCCGAGCTCTGTCGGCCGCTCGACGCCACCGTCGAGCTGCTGCGCGAGTCGAAGCGGCTGGCCTTCATGCGGGGCCTTGTTGATCAGGAGGGGAGAATCGTCGCATCCTGGACCGGAACGCTCCGCAAGATCAGCTCACGGCAATGAGCACGGTCGCCGAGCGTTACCAGGCGCTGCTGGCCGCCGGCGAACTCCGGGAGGATGAGGATCAGCGCAAAGCGATAGCAGCGCTCGACCGGCTGGCGATCGACTTCCAGCGCCCCACCCGCCCCGGCCTGTGGCGGCGCCTCACCGGGAAATCGGCTCCGGCGCCCAAGGGTATCTACATGTGGGGCGGCGTCGGACGCGGCAAATCCATGCTGATGGACCTCGCTTACCAGGCGATCGACGTCTGGCCGAAACGGCGCGTCCATTTCCACGAATTCATGCTCGAGGTCCATGAACGGCTGAGGGCAGAGCGGAAGAGCGAAAGCGGCGACCCGATCCCCCCGGTGGCCGGCGCAATCGCAGCGGAGGCCAAGCTGCTCGCCTTTGACGAGATGGTGATCAACAACACGGCCGACGCGATGATCCTGTCGCGGCTCTTCTCGCGCCTCCTTGCTGCGCGGGTCACTGTCGTCACCACTTCGAACCGACCGCCACGGGACCTTTACAAGGACGGCCTCAATCGCGAGCTTTTCTTGCCCTTCATCGATCTGGTGGAAAGGGAATTGGAGGTGGTGCCTCTGAACGGCCCTACCGATTATCGGCTTCAGCGCCTCGGCGGCATGCCGACCTGGTATGTGCCGAACGGACCGGAAGCGACGCAGGCGCTAAGCAATGCCTTCTTCCGCCTCACCGATTACTCACCCGAGGATCGCGCCAACGTGCCCTCCGAAGACATTCCGGTGCAGGGAGGACGGACCCTCCACGTTCCGAAAAGCCTCAAAGGGGTCGCCGTTTTCTCGTTCAAGCGGCTCTGCGGCGAAGCCCGGGGGGCACCCGATTATCTGGCCATCGCGCGCCGTTATCACACCGTCATCCTGGTTGGGATCCCGCAGCTGGGCCCTGAGAGGCGCAACGAGGCCGCCCGCTTCGTGACCCTCATTGATGCGCTTTACGAGCACAAGGTGAAGCTCCTTGCTGCGGCGGACGCGCAGCCGAACGGGCTTTACAAGAGCGGCGATGGCGCCTTTGAATTCGAGCGCACCGCCTCGCGCCTCATCGAAATGCAATCGGAGGCATATCTCGCGGAAGGCCATGGCGACGCGTAGGACTGAATTCTCGCAAGGGGGTGGATGGTGACAAGGATATGCCGCTGGGTCGTCGTGCTGGCAGCCGCTTTCGCCGCCTGCTCCACCGCCCTCGCGCAACCGGTGCCGAACGAGGCCGACCGGCCCGTGCTCGTGGCGGCCGACCTTCGCGAACACCAAAGCCTCGACGGCGCCTGGCATTGGTCGATCGATCCGTTCCGCGACGGCGTCGCCGGCTTCCACGGCGATCCGGCTGGCCCGAGCTCGCGCCGTTGGGCCGACATCGTTCAGGCGGACGTGGCGCGTGCGGATCCGATGGCGCTATTCGAATTTGACATGCAGCGCTCGCCGATCACCCACCTTCCCGGATCCTGGATCGGCCATGCTCCCGAGATGCGGCTCTACCAGGGCCTCGTCTGGTATCAGCGCACCTTTGAGGCGCCGCCGCCGCCTCCAGGCAAGCGCGCCTTCCTCCGCTTCGGGGCGGCCGATTATGCGGCGAGCGTTTTCCTGAACGGCAAGCCGGTAGGACGCCATGTCGGCGGCTTTACGCCCTTCGCCTTCGAAGTCACGAACCTGCTTCGCGCCGGCAGCAACCAGATCACGGTTGGAGTTGATTCGGCGCGGACCGTGGACGACGTGCCGCCGCCAGTTACCGATTGGGAGACTTATGGCGGCATCACGCGATCGGTGCAGCTGATCACCGTGCCTGCCACGTTCGTCGATGATGCCTGGGTGCGCCTGACGCGCGACGGCCGGATCGCTGCGACCGTGCGGCTGAACGGGGAGAGGCGGGGCGCAACTCCGGTGCGGGTTCGCATTCCGGCCCTGAATCTCAGCTTCGCGGGAACGACGGACGGTAGCGGCCAATGGACGGGCAGCGTCGCCGCCCCGCGCGCGTTGAGGCGCTGGTCGCCCGAAAACCCGGCCCTTTACGACGTCCGGGTCGAGGCCGGAGAGGACGTGCTCACCGATCGCGTGGGCTTCCGCACCGTCGAGGTTCGCGGCGACGACATCCTGCTGAACGGAAGGCCCGAGTTCCTCCGCGGTATTTCGATGCACGAGGAGGAACTCGGCAAAAACCCGGTGCGCGCGATCACGCCGGCGGCAGCGCGTGCGCTCCTCACCGAGATCAAGCAGGGCCTGAACGGCAATTTCGTGCGCCTCGCCCATTACCCGCACAGCGAGGTGATGACTCGGATGGCGGACGAACTCGGCCTGCTCGTGTGGAGCGAAGTACCCGTTTACTGGCGGGTCAACTGGACCAATCGGGGCACACTAGAAGACGCGCGCAGGATGCAACGCGAGAACATTTTGCGCGACCGCAATCGCGCCTCGATCATCCTGTGGAGCGTTGCCAACGAAACTCCTGTAAGCGAGCCGCGCAACGCCTTTCTGCGGACCTTGATCTCGGACGTGCGGGCGCTCGACGATAGCCGGCTTGTCACCGCCGCCTTGCTGAGCAAGCGGGAAGGCAATGTCAGCACCATCGACGACCCGCTGGTGCCCGACTTGGACGTCATGGCTATCAACACTTATTATGGTTGGTACAGCGGCGATCCGCTCGCCAACGTGGCCAGGATCGAATGGCGCTCGCCGACCCGCAAGCCGCTGATCTTTTCGGAATTCGGCGCCGATGCGCAGGCGGGTTACCATGATGCCGCCGAGAGCCCGCACAAGTTCAGCGAAGAGTTTCAGGCTGAATATTACCGGCAGACGCTTGCAATGGCCGCGAAGGTCCCCTTTTTGCGGGGAATGTCGCCCTGGATCCTCAAGGATTTCCGCTCGCCGCGGCGCCAGCATCCGATTCACCAGCAAGGCTGGAACCGGAAGGGGCTGATCTCGGAAACGGGCGCGCGCAAACAGGCCTTTGAAGTGCTCGCCGCTTACTATCGTCGGCTCGCCGCCGAAGAAGGCCGGGCGCGTTGAGGAAGCGGCCCGAAGGGGTTCCCAACGGAATGCAAGTCCCGGATCATCTCGCCGTCGGTCACGGTCTCGACGAGGCGGCTTGACCGCCTTTCCTAGCCGGTCCAGCCTTGCCCCACACCAGCCGGAGTTCCCGAATGCGTCCCTTCTTCGCCGCGGCCCTCGCTTTGTTCTCCACGTCGGCGATTGCCGCACCTCCCGCCGACAAGTGGCATGCCAAAGCCCGCGAGATCTTCCAGCGCTCGATCGAGATTCCAACGGTGCCCGGGCGCGGGCAGATGCCCGTGCTCGCGCAATATCTCGCCGACACATTCAAGGCTGCCGGATGGGCCGAGAGCGACATCCATATCTTGCCGCATCAGGGCGGCCTGGGCGATTCCACCGCATCTTTGATCGTGCGCTGGCCCGCGGCGGGAAAGCCGGCCAAGAAGCCGATCCTCCTGCTCGCCCATATGGACGTGGTGGAGGCGAAGGCGGAGGACTGGTCCATCGATCCCTTTAAATTCCTGGAGAAGGACGGTTATTTCTACGGGCGCGGCACGAGCGACGACAAGCAGGGCGTCACCGCCGTCACGGCTGCTCTGCTGAAGCTTCGCGCATCCGGCTTCAAGCCGAAGCGGGATCTGGTGGTGCTCTTCACCGGCGACGAGGAGACCGAAGGCAGGGGAGCGCAGCTCGGCGCAACCG
>JALYGI010000503.1 GCA_030777185.1 Pseudomonadota bacterium | reverse complement strand
GGCCACGTCGATCAAGGCGTCAAGGAAGCAGCACCCACGGCAGCCTGACGGCAAGCAGCAAGCAAGCTCAACAAGGTCTCGATCATATGAGAAGGGCCTGATTCACGCCTTCGGCGGAAGCGCATAGCGCTTCCACCTTAACCAATCAGGCCCTCGGGAGCGCGTCGGCGGCGGCCGGCGCGCTCCTTCTTTTTTGGATAAAAGGAAATGAGGGAGAAGTATGAGGCGCGGCCGCTGCGGTTCTACTCGCAGGAGCTGTTCTCAAAGGAGGCGCGGCTGGATTGGGTAGAGCCGGACTTGGCGGTGCTGCCGGTTATCTGACCCCAGCATCGATGCAGGCCCGGCTCCAGGGGAGAGGCGGGTGACGGAGTGTTCAGGTTTCGCCGGCGTCACCTCGTGGCGGCTTCGTTCCCCGCTTCGTCCGCGCGCTTGCGCTTCACGTCCACATCCACGTCGATGTCGCCGACCTCGTTCTTGATTGCCCGGCCGGTGCTCGCTGCGATGTTGCCCACTCCGGAGCCCACCTCCTTGGCGGTGTGGGCGGTGGCGGCGGCAGCGCGCTCGATCCGCTTCTGATCATATTCCACCGTCACCTGATCGTTGGCCGCGTCGGAATCGACGTTACACGCGCCGAGCATCAGAAGCGGAATTGTGAAAATGATGCGCATGACGAGTCTCCTTCGTTTTCGCCCTAACGTCCGTGCCGCTGTTCCGGCTCCAGGGGTGCGAGGGGGAGGTGCTCCTCGGAAGGAGAGCGGATCTAGGGATTCGGGCCGGGCTTCAATTTCGCCAATCGATTTCCGCTCCAGCCGTGCATCCATTGCGCGCCCGGTACGTTCCAAGGTCATCCAAACAGCGTGAAGGAGTATCGGAATGGCGGATCTCAGCCAGATTCGGGAACATATGGAAGTGATCGGCGCCGACGGCGTCCATGTCGGCACGGTTGACCACCTCGAAGGCGATCGCATCAAGCTCACCAAGAAAGACAGCGGCTCGCACAGCGATCATCATCATTATATTTCGCGCGGCCTCATCGCCACGGTCGAGGGCGACAAGATCCGTCTTTCCGCCAACGGCGATGCCGCGGTGCTGCTCGAAGAGGAAGAGGGCGGCGAAGCGATTACGGACAAGGGCCTGTGGAACTGGAACAAGATCGGTGTCGGCGCGGCCGCCGCGGTCGGCGTTGCAGCGGCTGCCGCAGGGGCAGCCAAGCTCGTCCAGCAGCGCAGAGGGCGCCAGGAGGATGACTTTCAGGCTCGGCTGGAGACGGACGAGAATGTCCGGCTCATCTCTTCGACCAAGGTCGAGGGCACTCCGGTCGTTGGCACGAACGGAGAGACGCTGGGCCATATTCAAAGTTTCATGGTCGATAAATATACCGGCCGGGTCGCCTACGCCGTCATGAAGTTTGGTGGGACTATGGGGCTTGGCGCGTCGCTCTTCCCGCTTCCGTGGCCGATCCTTGAATATGACGTGGAGAAGGACGGCTACGCCCTCGACATCACCAAGGAGCAGCTGGCCAATGCGCCGCGCTTTGAGGCCAACAACGAGCCGGAATTCAGCCCCGAATATCGGCGGACGCTGATCTCCTTCTATCGTCCATCGTGATGCCGACGCAGGCGCGGTCTTCCAAGGCCGCGCCTGCTATTCGAGCGCGCGCGTGGCAGGCTCGGCGGGCTCGACCTTGAGGCACGTGCCGTCGGCCCCAGTTACGCGAACGCGCGCGCCGATCGCCGCATCGGGGCCTCTCGCGTTCCAGACGCCGTCACCGACCTTCACCCGCCCAATTCCATTCTCAATCGGGCCGACAACCACCACCGTCTGCCCGATTAGCCGGGTTGCACGGTCGTTGAGGAGCGGATCGCTGCTCTCGACCGGGTTATCGGTGTACCAGCGGCGCCCCGTATAGACCGCCGCGATCGCCAGAAGCGCGAACAGAGCGAACTGGAAGGCAAGCGGAATTCCGAACAGCAGGGCCGCGAAGCCGGTGATCGCCGCCGCGGCCGCAAGCCAGATCAGGAACACGCCGGGCATGAGCAGCTCTGCGATGCCGAGAACCGCCGCGGCGGTGAGCCACATCCAATGCGGCTCGACTCCTTCTAAAGTCACTGGTCGGCTCCCTCGAAGGGGCCTCGGCGCCGAGCAGGCGGGGCGGGCGGCGGCGCAGTATCCCGCGCTCCCAGCGCGTCGCGCGCAAGCTCGCCGATGCCGCCGAGCGTGCCGATCAGCTGCGTCGCCTCGACCGGGAAAAGGATCGTCTTGGCATTGGGAGATGTGGCGAACCGGCTCACCGCCTCAACATATTTCTGGGCAATGAAGTAGTTGATCGCCTGTGAATTGCCTCCTGAAATGGCGTCGGAAACCATCTGGGTCGCCTTGGCCTCGGCTTCGGCTTCGCGCTCACGCGCTTCGGCATCGCGGAAAGCCGCCTCGCGCCGCCCTTCGGCCTGGAGGATCTGGCCCTGCTTCTGCCCTTCAGCCTTCAGGATCTCGGACGCGCGCAACCCTTCCGATTCAAGGATCAAAGCACGCTTCTCTCGCTCGGCCTTCATCTGCCTGCCCATGGCATTGACGATGTCGGCGGGCGGGCGGATGTCCTTCACTTCGACGCGGGTGATCTTAACGCCCCAGGCTTCGGTCGCCTGGTCGACAACGAGGAGCAGGCGGGCGTTGATCTCGTCGCGCTTCGACAATGTCTCGTCGAGGTCCATGGAGCCCATCACGGTACGAAGGTTGGTGGTCGTGAGCTGCATGATCGCAAGGTAGAGATCGGACACTTCGTAAGCGCCCTTGGCCGCGTCCAGCACCTGGAAGAAGACCACGCCGTCCACCGACACCATCGCATTGTCCTTGGTGATGATCTCCTGGCCGGGGATGTCGAGCACCTGCTCCATCATATTCACCTTGCGGCCGACGCGGTAGAAGAAGGCGGGGTAGAAGTTGAAGCCGGGGCGCGCGACAGTGGTGAAACGGCCGAAATATTCGATCGTATAATGATAGCCTTGGCGGACGATTTTGATACTGGCCATCAGGTAGATGATGACCAGAACGAGCACGAAGAACAAAGCGGTGGCTGCCATGTCGATGCCCCTTCCAAGCCGGCGGCGCATATCATGTAGACAAGCGACCCCGCTTCCAAGAAGAATCGAGAGATGAAGCCGACCGATCTGCGCCTCTGCCGCTCCATCCTGTTCCTCCCCGCCTCGAACCCGCGAGCGATAGAGAAGGCGCGGGGGCTGCCGGCCGACATCATCATTCTCGACTGCGAGGACGCAGTGAAGCCGGAGGACAAGGCGGCGGCGCGCATTGCCGCGGTGGAGGCCGTCGCGGAGGGCTTCGGCGATCGTCCGTCGGTGATCCGGATGAACGGGCACGGCACACAGCATTATGAGGAGGACATCCTCGCCTTCCGCCAGAGCGAGGCGGCCTTCGTCATCGTTCCCAAGGCCGAGGACCACCACCAGGTCGAAGCTGCCGCGGGTCTTCTCGGCAAGCCGGTTCTGGCGATGATCGAGACCGCATCGGGCGTGCTGAACGCGCCCGCCATCGCTCCCCGCACCGCGGGGCTGATCGCGGGGACGAACGATCTCAGCGCCGATCTCGGCATCGCCCTCGGCGCAGGCAGAGCGGGGCTTGCCCACAGCCTGCAGATGGTCGTGCTCGCCGCCCGGGCAGCCGGGGTCGCGGCGTTCGATGGGGTCTACAACAGGCTTGAAGACGAGGAGGGGCTCGCCCGCCAATGTGAGGAGGGCAGGGCCTTCGGGTTTGACGGCAAGTCGCTCATCCATCCCGCCCAGATCGACACCGCCAACCGCATCTTCGGCCCGGGTCCGGAAGAAGTGGACGCCGCCGAGCGGCTGATCGCCGCCGCGACCGGGGGCGCCGAGCGGTACGAGGGCCGGATGATCGAAGCGATGCATGTCGATCAGGCGCGGGCCGTGCTTGCAAAGGCGCGCCGCTAGGCAAATCCTGCTGCACCGAGCTCTTGCGGGCCCCGCCGCTGGATCCTAGGCAGGTTCATGTTCTCACGCTTTCTGCTCGCGGCCGCGCCGCTCCTCCTTCTTCTCTCGACGGTGGCGGAGGCCCAGCAGCGGGTCAGGCCCGATGAGCTGATGCGCCACATCCGGGTGCTGGCCAGCGACCAATATGAAGGTCGCGAGCCCGGCACGGCAGGAGGCGAGCGGACGGAAGCCTATCTGTTGGAGTCGTTCGCTCAGGCGGGGCTCGCGCCCGGCGCGGCCGGCGGCGGCTGGCGCCAAGTCGTGCGCATGATCGAGCGGCGGCCGGAGCAAAGCCGGGTTTCCTGGAAAGCCGGAACGCGACGATTGGAGGTGCCGGAGGATGCCCTGGTCCTGGTCGGGAGGAAGGCTCGGCTGCGGCTCGCGAACGTGCCGGTGATCTTCGCAGGATATGGCACGCCGGGGGATGTGGAGGGCGTGGACGTCGACAGCGCTTTGCTGCTGGTCCTGGGAGGCAACCCGCCGGGTCGGGAGGGCGCTGCGGAGCTGAGGGAGCGCACGGCCGAGCTTGCAGCCGCGGGCGCACGCGGTGTGATCGCGATCGTACCGGCCGCCGCACAATGGGCTGACGTGAAAAGGGCAGTGGCGGCGGGAAGGGCAGTCCCGCTGGACCGTGCTTCTCCGCTCGAAGGTGCGATTTCGACGGCCGGTGCCGCATCTTTGCTCCGCGGTGCTGGTCTCAACCTTTCCTCCCTCAGCGAAGAGGCCTCGCGTCCGGGCTTCCGGGCGCGCAGGCTCGGCATCGATGCCAGCCTCGATGTCGAAACGGTGGTGCACGCCTATGAAGCGGCAAACATCATCGGCAGAATCGAAGGCAAGGGCCGTCCTGGCGAAGCCTTGGTCCTGATGGCCCATTGGGATCATCTCGGCTTATGCAAGCCGGAGGGCGCGCCGGACCGCATCTGCAACGGCGCCGTCGACAATGCGAGCGGCACCGCGATCCTGATCGAGACGGCGCGCGCGGTCGCCGCCGGGGCGAGGCCAGCGCGCAGCATCTATTTCGTCGCGACGACGCTGGAAGAACGGGGCCTTCTAGGCGCCGATGCTTTCGCCGCTTCGCCGCCGCCTGCGATCGAGCGGATCGTCGCCGCCCTCAACATAGACACGACGGCGATCGCTCCGGCCGGACTTCCGGTCGCGATCATCGGCCGCGGAAATTATCCTGAGCTCGAACGGGTGATCGACTCCACCACCCGCTCGCTAGGGCGCGGGGTCGATACGGATACCGAAGCCAATGTCATGGTCGAGCGGCAGGACGGCTGGGCGCTGGCCCGGCGCAACATCCCCGCAGTTATGGCGACGGGATCGGTGAGCGACATGAGCCGGCTTCGCGCTTATTTGAGCGGCCCCTACCACAAGCCGGAGGACGATCTCACTCGGCCCATCGAACTCGGCGGAGCCGTCGAGGACACCGATCTTCACATCGCGCTGGCCCGGGCGCTCTCCGATCCGGTCCGTTACCCCGCGCCATGAGAAAAGGCCTGATTCAGGCCCTTCGACGGAAGCGTGCAGCGCTTCCACATCGACCGATCAGGCCCTAGGAAACGCCTCCCGTCACCCCTATAGAGCAGCCCCGATCCTCGTGGAAACAGCCTCGACTCATGGACATCCGCCTCGGCCTCACTTTCGATGACGTTCTGCTGCAACCCGCCGAGTCGAGTGTTCTGCCGAGCCAGGCGGATACGCGCACGCGGGTGACGCGGGGGATCGGGCTCAACATCCCGATCCTCTCGTCGGCCATGGATACAGTGACCGAAGCCGATATGGCGATCGTGATGGCGCAACTCGGTGGGCTGGGCGTTCTCCACCGCAACCTCTCTGTCGAGGATCAGGCGGCGGCGGTGAAGGCGGTCAAGCGCTTTGAGAGCGGCATGGTGGTCAATCCGATCACGATGCGCCCGGAGCAGCCGCTGGCCGAAGCGCTGGAGCTGATGGCGAGGCACCGCATTTCCGGTATCCCTGTGACTGACGAGGACGGGACTCTGGTCGGGATCCTCACCAATCGCGACGTGCGCTTCGCCGGCAATCCCAGGCAGCCCGTGTCGGAGCTGATGACGCGCGAGAATCTCGTCACTGTAGGACCTGGAGTGACCCAGGAGGAGGCGCGGAGGCAGCTCCACCAGCGCCGCATCGAGAAGCTCCTTGTGGTCGACGATAATCGGCGCTGCATCGGCCTCATCACCGTCAAGGATATTGAAAAGGCGGTCACTTACCCCGACGCGACCAAAGATGCTTCGGGCCGCTTGCGGGTGGCAGCGGCCACCACCGTGGGCGACAAGGGTTTTGAACGCAGCGAGGCGCTGATTGATGCGGAATGCGACCTCATCGTCATCGACACCGCGCACGGCCATAATCGCGACGTCGCGGCGGCCGTTGAACGCATCAAGAAAATCTCCAACGCCGTCCAGATCGTCGCCGGAAACGTCGCGACCGGCGAGGCCACCAAGGCGCTGGTCGGTGCCGGCGCGGATGCGGTGAAGGTCGGAATCGGCCCCGGCTCGATCTGCACCACGCGCGTCGTCGCAGGCGTCGGAGTTCCGCAGCTCACCGCCATCATAGATTCCGCGCGGGAAGCGGCGAAGACGGGAACCCCGGTCATCGCGGATGGCGGCCTCAGGACCAGCGGCGACGTCGCCAAGGCGCTGGCTGCGGGCGCGTCGACGGTGATGGTGGGCTCCCTCCTCGCGGGCACCGAGGAGGCACCGGGCGAGACGTTCCTCTACCAGGGGCGCAGCTACAAAAGCTATCGCGGCATGGGCTCGGTCGGCGCGATGGCGCGCGGCTCGGCTGACCGCTACTTCCAGCAGGACATCAAGGACCAGTTGAAGCTGGTGCCAGAAGGGATCGAGGGGCAGGTTCCCTATAAGGGCCATGCTCGAGACGTGATCCACCAGCTGGTCGGCGGCGTGAAGGCTGCGATGGGTTATACCGGCTCCGCGACGATCGCCGATCTTCAGGAGCGGGCCCAATTCGTCCGCATCACCAATGCGGGGCTCCGCGAAAGCCATGTTCACGATGTCGCGATCACTCGCGAGGCTCCCAATTATCCGACACGCTAGAGCAGGGCGGTGACTCCGGCCGCGCGGGTGCAGGGGGCGATCGAGCTGCTTGATCAGATCATCGAAGCGGCGGCTTCGGCCGGGCCGGCCGCGGATAATCTCATTGCCGGCTATTTCAAGACGCGCCGTTATGCCGGCTCGAAAGATCGGCGCGCAGTTCGCGAGCTCGTCTATCGCGCGATCCGGAGGTCGGCCGAGCGTCCGCTGTCCGGACGCGCCGCGATGCTCGGCCTTGCGGAAGAGGATGCCGAACTCCGCGCCCTGTTCGATGGGTCGGCTTACGGCCCAGCGCCTTGGCAGGAAGGCGAGGCGATCGCGGCGCCGTCTCTGATCCCGCGGTGGTTGGAGGGCGGTTTCGATCCGCTCCTTCAATCCAGGGAGAAGGAGGCACTGCTCGAACGGGCTCCGCTGGATCTCCGAATCAATAGGCTGAAGGCCGATCCAGCCTCGGCTCGGGCGGCGATGCCGGAAGCAAGCCCGACACCGCTCTCACCGATCGGGCTCCGGCTGCCCGAGGGCTTCCAGGTGGAAAGCGCAGAAGCCTGGCAGAAGGGCTTGGTCGAGGTTCAGGACGAGGGGAGCCAACTGCTCTCGCTCGGCTGCGGGGCGGCACCCGGCATGCTGATCGTCGACCTGTGCGCCGGTGCCGGCGGCAAGACCCTGGCCCTTGCGGCCGAAATGGGTAACGACGGGCGCATCGCCGCGTGCGACGTCGATCGTGGCCGCCTCTCGAAAATCCACCCGCGCCTCCAACGTGCCGGAGTGTCCATCGTTGAGACTCGGCTGATCAATCCGAACCAAGAGCTGGAGGCGCTGACGGATCTCAGAGGATCGGCCGATCTCGTGCTCGTCGACGCTCCATGCTCCGGCACCGGCACCTGGCGCCGCAACCCTGAAACCCGCTGGCGGCTCACGCCCGATCGGCTTGAGAAGCTCGTCAAGCTTCAGGCGCATCTTCTTGGATTGGCAGCGGAACTTGTGCGGCCGGGCGGAATTCTTGTTTATGCCGTCTGCTCGCTGCTCGAAGAGGAAGGAAGAGGCCAGGCGGAGGCGTTCGGCAGCCTTCGTTCAGCTTTCGTTTCGCAACCTCTTGTCATGGAGTTTGGGCGGCCCGCGGGTCCGGGGCGTCTGCTCACGCCGGGACATGACGGGACCGATGGCTTTTTCGTCGCGCGGTGGCAGGCTCCATGCTAGTCTTCCGCTCGGCAGGAACATGGAGACATTGATGCGCCTCACGCCCATTGCACTTTCGGTCGCTCTTGCTTTGGCGACAATGGCGAGCGCGGGTCACGGGCAGCGCCCGGACGCTCAGATCGACTCCCGCTCGATGGCGCTTCTCCAGCAGGGGCAGGCGCTGACGGCGTCCGCGCAATATGATGCTGCAATCGACGCGCTGGAAAGCGCGCTGGCGGTGGATCCTCGCAACCGCGCCGCCTATGTGGCTCTGGCGCGGGTGGCACAGGCCCAGAAGCTCCCTGGCAAGGCGATTCGGCTCTACGCTGAGGCACTGAAGCTCGAGCCCAACGACGTGACGGCGCTAGCCGGACAGGGCGAGGCGCTGGTTCAGCGCGGCGCCGTGGAGCGTGCCAAGCGCAACCTCGAGAAGCTCAGGACGGCCTGCAAGGGCGAATGCCCACAGGCGACGACGCTTGCCGCAGTTATTGCCAAAGGTCCTCCGGCCGAGGTGGTCACCGCTCGCGCACCGGATGCGGCTGCCCCGAAGGTTGGGAAGAACTGACATCCGGCACGATCGAGCGGTTAACGTCCGTTCGCATCTAGAAATCGCGCGACCGCGACGAATTCGTCGACGCCCAGCGTCTCCGCCCGCCGTTCCGGATCGATGCCAAGCGCTTGAAGCGCCTCCAGCGCTCCCGGCAATGGCCGCAGGCTGCTTCGTAGCATCTTGCGGCGTTGGCCGAACGCCGCTGCCGTGAGCTTCTCCAATGTTGCCGCCCGCACGCCTTCCGGTGCCGGCTTCGGCACTATGTGGACCACGGCCGACATCACCTTCGGAGGCGGCACGAAGGCTGAGCGATGAACCTTCATGGCGAGCCGTGGCTCGGTTCGCCACCCGGCCAGGACCGCAAGGCGGCCGTAAGCGGAGCCGCCGGGGCGGGCGATAATCCGCTCCGCCACCTCCTGCTGGAACATCAACGTCAGCGATTTCCAAAACGGCGGCCAGACCTCTCCGCCCAACCAACGGACGAGCAGGGCGGTGCCGACATTGTAGGGGAGGTTGGCGACGATGTGCGCGCCTTGACCCGCTTCCTTCGCCTCATCGATGGCGAGCGCGTCGCCCTCGATTACGCGAAGCTTGCCGTCGAACGCCTCCTGGAGCTCCGCCAAGGCAGGAAGGCAGCGACGGTCCCGCTCAACGGCGGTTACTTCGGCACCCGCTCGGAGCAGCGCGCGGGTGAGGCCCCCAGGGCCGGGTCCGACCTCATAGGCACGTTCGCCCGCAAGCTCCCCCGGCACGCGAGCGATCCTGTCCAGCAACTGTTCGTCGAGCAGGAAATTTTGCCCGAGCGACTTGGATGCGCTGAGACCGTGCCGCGCAATGACCTCGCGCAGCGGCGGAAGATGCGAGGGACGGCGCAGGTGCGTCATGCCCCCGGCATGACCCAAGATCGCTCCGGGGGAGCGACCGACCTCAACCCTTTCCTGCATCTCACGCTTGCGCGATGCGCTGAGCGGAGGAAGCGGCGGTCTTCAATGCGGCGATCATCGCTCCGGGATTGGCCTGTCCCTTGCCTGCGATTGGGAAGGCGGTGCCATGATCGGGGGAGGTGCGGACGATCGGAAGCCCGAGAGTCATATTGACGCCCTCGTCGAAATAGAGCGTCTTCAGCGGCACCAGCGCCTGATCGTGATACATGCAAAGCGCCGCGTCATAGCGTCGCCGGGCGCGCTCGTGGAACATGGTGTCGGCAGGGTAGGGGCCGGAGACATCGAAGCCCTCGTCCCGCAGCCGCTCGATCGCGGGGATGATGATTTCGATCTCCTCCCGTCCAATTGCCCCGTCCTCGCCTGCATGAGGGTTGAGGCCCGCGACGGCGATTCTCGGCTGCTCGATCCCAAACTGCCGCTGCAGGCCCCGGACAGTCGCGCGAGCTTTGGAGATGATCCGCTCAACGGTGAGCAGGTCCGGCACGTCGCGGATCGGCACGTGCACCGTCACCGGCACCGTGCGCAAGGTGGGGCCAACGAGCATCATCGCGACCATGTCGCTGGAAACGCCGCAGCGCTCGGCTACGAACTCGGTCTGACCGGGGTGGGTAAAGCCGATCGTGTACAGTTGAGCCTTGCAAACGGGGCCCGTTACCAGCCCCGATGCGGCGCCCGAGCGGGTGAGGCCTACCGCGATTTCGAGCGAGTCGAGAGCGTGGCGTGCTCCGTCCAGGTCCGGCGCCCCCGGATTAATGCTGCAGCCGCCACCGACGCGAATGAGCGGCAATGCATGGGCGAAGCAGTCCGAAGCCTCGCTTGGGCTGGCGATCGTCTCAATGGGCCCGCGCCAGACCGTTTCGATCGCCTCGAAGTCACCGACTGCGAAAAAGGGAGGGATGCCGAGCGCGTCCCGCTTCTCCCAAGATTTGGCAACAATCTCCGGGCCGATGCCAGCCGGATCTCCGAGGGCGACCGCCAGAGGTGTGGGCATCAAACTCCCCTTGGAGCACTTCCCGAAAAACTGGGAACCGGTTTTTCGGCCGGGAATGATCAGGTACGGATTGCCCCCGGCAATCCGTAGCCATGCCCGGGGGGCCTGGCAACCTGATCATCTCAAGACAATGATCTGGAGCCTTTCTGATCCGACAAGGTGATTCCCCCTTGTCGGGAAAGGCTCTAGCGGTAATCGACCACCGCGTCGCGGCGAAGGTCGCGAAGGTAGCGGCGTGCGCGGCGATTGACCCGGTCGTCGTTAAGCTGTGCATAAACCTGATCAAAGGTCGGGCCGCTCGTCGTGTCGGGATCGTCACGCCCGCACAGCACCAAAACACGAACGCCTTCCTCGAAGCTACCGAACGGCGTCGTCGATTGGCCGATGCTTAGCTGCAGCAGCATGTTCTGGAGCGCTGGCGGAAGATCCCGGACCTTCACCTGGTCGCTGGAGACCACCTCGGCGCCGATCTGCCCTGCCGCTTCTTCGGCCCGGCCGCAGCCCCCCATGTTCCGAGCGGTCTGAGCCAGGCGTTGCACCAGCGGCTCGGCCTGAGCACGCGTCATGCCCTTCGGAAACGAGATCGAGAGCTGCTTGAGGCTCAGCACCGCGTCGCGCGGATCGGCCGTGAGCACCTTGCGGCTGTCCTGGACCGCGATGATTGAAAAGCCGCCCGGAATGGCGATCGGATCGCTCACCTGACCGACCGGGAGGACGCGAGCGGTCTCGGCAAGCTGCTCGGGAAGCTGCTCGGCACGAACCCAGCCGAGATCGCCACCAACCGCCGCCGTCGAGGCTTCCGAGAACTGGCGGGCATAAGCAAGGAACGATGCGCCCTGGCGAAGCTGCTGCACGATCCTCGACGCATTGGCCCGCGTTTCGGACGCCGTTTCAGGCGTTGAGGAAAGGAAGATCTCGGCGATCCGATATTCCTGGCTTCCCTTCGAGGCGTTGAGGCGCTCGATGACGGAACGGACCTCCTCGTCCGCGACGTTGACGAAGGGTTCGATCTCGCGGCGCTGCAGCCGGCTCCAGGCGAGCTCGCCGTGAATCTGGCGCTTCAGCGACGCGGGCGAGGAGCCGACCTGCCTCAGATAGGCCTCGAACTGCTGCGGCGTTTGTTTGAAGTTCTTCACATATTGGGTGTAATAATTGTCGATCTCGCGCTGCTCGATCTTGATCTCAGCAGCCTTGGCAGCCTGGATCTGCAGCGTCTCGTCGACTAGGTTGCGGAGGATCTGCTCGCGCAGTCTCTGCATCTCCTCGGGCGGGATGTTCGTGCCGCCATTCGCAAGCATTACCAGCGCGAGACGCTGGTCGACGTCCGTCCCGGTGATCACGTCGCCGTTGACGATCGCGGTCGCCTTGCGGACGGTCGGATCGCCATTGCCGAAGAATTGCGGATTGGCGGGGATGTTGAGGTTCGTGGACGGGGTGTTTCCGGCCGTCTGCGCAATCGCAGTCGCCGCGGCGAGCGAACCCGCCAGCAGCAGCGCCGCTCTCCCTATGGTGCCGAGCTTCATCATTCCTCCAGTAATAGCAGCCCTATAGACTGCCAGAAACATGCTGAACCCAAGGTTAGCGGCCCAGGTTCTTGAGCGCTACCCTGAATAGGAAGGTGTTGCCCCTGCGAAAGTCACCGGTGGTGTCATAGTCGCGCCGCCAGGTCACCCCAATCTCGATGCAGTCGTCGTCATAGGCGACGCCGAGGCGGTGGCGGACGGGCTCGTAGCCATCTGCACCTGACGCGGGATCCTCGTCGGCATTGGTGAGGTCGATGACGGCCGAGCCGAAAACCGACCAATTGCGCATGAAGCGCCACCGGCCGCCGAGCCGAAGTTCCTCTCGATCGCGAAGGTCCTCGAGACCAAGATTGATGTCCCGGTCGAGCCGGAGATAACCGAGAGTGGCATAGGTCTGGCGGCCGCCGACGATCGCGTCGACTTCATTGCGCTGCACGTCAAGGCTGTCCTTGTCGATCCTGAAGCGGTGCACGAAGTTGAGCTTGCGGCCCACTTTGACTGTGGTGCGGCCGACGATGTCCGAGAAACGATCGGCAAGCCCGGTTCCCTCCGGGAAGATGCTGGGCTTGTCGCTGAGGCGGTAGCTCTGGCCGATCGTGGTACGGACGGCGATCTTTGGAAAGTCGAGGGCCCAATCGACGCCGTAGGTTATGCGCGTGCCGTCTTCCCAGCGGTCGTAGCCGGGGAAACGGTTGAGCGCGAAGAGGTTGGAATCCTCGAGTTCGATCGCGCGGGCATCCTCGTTCGGGATGCGGAGATTCTTGGTCGGCGGTGAAGCCACCACCTGAACGCGGGGCGTCAGCCGCTGCATGCCGCCAAGGAAGGTGCCGATAAGAGGCCAGCGAAGCTCGGCCGCCAAAGCGCCGACGCCGCGCGCGCTCCAGCCTTCCGATCCTCGATAATTAGCGATGGGTTCGAGGCTGGTGTCGTTGGCATGATAGACATCGCCCCGCGCATAAGCGGTAAGAATGAGCTCCTGGCCGAGGCTGGTGATGCTGCGCCGGTCCCAGCGTGCGCCGGCAAAGGCGCGTTGCGTGTCTTGGCCCTCAGTGCGGAGGATGGAGAGGCTGTTCGCCTGGAGCTCGACCCGCCCGTTCCAGAAGATGTCCTCGAAACGCCAGCGGGCATCAATGGCGGGGAGCACGAACGGCTGCTGGCCGCCGACGTCCGTCATCCTCAGGCCCTGAAAGGCCCAGCCGGCGATCGAGATATAGCTGTTGGACGTAATGCGCTCGCCATTGACGAAGGTGCGCAGGCGATCGTCGCGGGAGATGTCGTAGCGGCGCAGGAAGGTGCGGTCGGTCACGTATCGCGCCGAGGCCGTGATGCTCCAATAGGGATCGAGCTGGAACCGCCCATTGCCCTCAAGATAGGCGCGGATACCCCGATCCCGCTCCGCAGGCTCGTCTTCGAGGAGGCTGATAGGAAGCCGCGAGCCATAGGTCAGGTAGCCTGCCAGCTGGAAGGCGCCAAGCTCGGTCAGGTGGCGGTAGCGCCCCTCCATCATCGGCAACACGCCGGTATAGACGTGGGGGGTGATGGTCGCGTCCCGATTGGGCGCGAGCTTCAAATAATAAGGAAGCGAAAGCTCGAAGCCATTGCTGCGGCTGATCCGGATATCAGGAACCAGCAGGCCCGTGCCGCCGCCCTCGCTTCCGTCAGGATGGGAGAGGCCGGGGAGAGCGATAATCGGAACGCCGAAGAGGCTGAGGCTCGCACCTTGATACCGGATCCGGTTCCTCACCGGGTCATGCACGACCTTGACCGCATTGATCCGCCAGGTCGGATCCTTGGGGCAGCCATCCTGGTTGACGACCGCGCAGGGCGAGTAAGCGGCGCGATAAAGCGTCGTATATCCCTCCTGCCGCTCGCCGCGCTCCGCCGCGAGCCGGCCGCCGCCCTCGAGCACCACCAGCAGATTGTCCACCATCCCGTCCCGAAGCGTGTCGCTGAGGACGATGCGGTCTCCATATGCGGCATCGCCCTGCGGATTGACCACGCGAACATTGCCTTCGGCGCGGACCTCGCCCGTATTGCGGTCCCACACGACCCGGTCGGCGCGCAGATTGTTGCCCTCGCGAGTCATCCGGACCTCCCCGGTCACGGTGACAATCTCGGCGCGGCTGTCGTAAATCAGCTGGTCCGCCTCGAAAGTGACTTGGCCATTCTCGCCAACCACGAGAGGAGGATCGGTCAGCGTCGGATCCGGCTGTTGGGCCTCTTGGGCGAGCGCAATCTGGGGGGCGCACAGCAGCAGCGGCAAGGCCGTCCAGCAGTTTAACTTGATTATCTTCACGATAGAAGCTTGGCCCCGCCGCTCGGATACAGGCGACAAGCGGAGCCTATCGCACCGGAAGCCGTTCGCTGCAATGGCGGAAGCCGAGCTGAAGGCGGCTTTGCCAGCGGCGATTCCAATCCCTATGTGCCCACGGTCAGCCACGCAGGAGTTCTCCGTTTCATGAAGATCAGTTTCGCCGCCCAGCGTCCTGAAGGATCCTATGCACTTGCGATCCCCGCCTGGAGCGAGGATATGCTGGCCGACCGCCTTTCCAGCCTCGACGAGGCGAGCCGCACGCTCGCGACGCGTGCCGCGGAAGCGCAGAGGTTCGAGCGGGAGGCCGCCGCCGTGGCCGAGACCTTCGTAACGCTGGGTGACCGGGTCCGGCGCCTGCTGGTCGTCGGCCTCGGCGGCAAGCGGGATGACGATGCCCTGTTCGAGAAGGTGGGCGGCGCGCTCACCGCCAAGCTGCTGACGTCAGGTGAGACGCGCCTCGTGGTCGATCTCAGCGGCCTCAATTTGAGGGCCGACGCCGCTGCCCGGATCGCTTTCGGGGCTGCGGCGCGCGGGTGGCGCTACGACATTTACCGAACCAAGCTTGCTGCCAAGGCCAAGCCCACGCTCGCCGAGGTCGTGATCGTCGGCGCAAGCGAGGGCGCCGAAGCCGAATGGCAGCGCCGTTCCGCGCTGCTGAGCGGCATCTCCCTCACCCGCGAGCTCGTCACCGAGCCCGCCAACATCATTTATCCCGAGACTTTCGTCGAGCGCTGCCGTGCGAACATGGACGGGCTCGGGATCGAATTCGAAGTGCTGGACGAGAACGAGATGCGCGCGCTCGGCATGGGCGCCCTGCTCGGTGTCGGCCAGGGTTCGGTCCGCCCGCCGCGCCTCCTGGCGATGCGGTGGAACGGGGCCGGGGATGCGAACCGGAAGCCCGTCCTTTTCATCGGCAAGGGCATCACGTTCGACACCGGCGGAATCTCGATCAAGCCGGGCGCGGGCATGGAAGCAATGAAGTGGGACATGGGGGGCGCCGGCGCCGTCGCGGGGGCCATTCGCGCACTCGCGGCGCGCAAGTCGAAGGCGAACGTGGTCGGCATCTGCGTCCTTGCCGAGAACATGCCGGACGGCAACGCGCAGCGCCCCGGCGACGTCGTCACCAGCATGTCCGGGCAGACGATCGAAGTGAT
>JALYGI010000502.1 GCA_030777185.1 Pseudomonadota bacterium | reverse complement strand
CTCCTCGGCCACTGCTCACACTTTTAGCCAAGGTCGCATGTCGGCAATGGGTGGAAAGCGGGCTTAACGGCGCCGGCCAAAGGAGTGTGTCCGCTCCTCTGGCCTGCGTCCGTTGCTGCGTTCTCTTGTTATCGGTCAGGAGACAGGAGCGAGTGCAATGTCTTCTTCAAGAAATGCCCGGCCGGGCATGTTGAGCGGCATCTCTGCGCTCGTGCCGGTCACGAAGAATCCAGCGATAGGCAGGGCGACGACCGCGCCTACAACGCCTGCTGTGCCCGTCTCCCCTCGACTGTCCATGTTGCCTTTGAGACGAACACTCGTGCCGTTGATGTTAACCGACCTGATAGAGAGCTGGATGGCCCCTGACTTGCCCCACATGCCTTTGTTGCGGACGTGGGTCAGGACGCCCTCGACGGGGCTACGCGCTGGGATCACGACACGTCCATTCAGCATCACGTCCTGAGCCACTTCGAGCTGCACGCGCTGACCGACTTTCAGAGCCTTGCCCTTCGTGCTTAGGGCTTCACTAAGCGCGACGGGAACGGGCGCACCAGCTCTCAGCACATCTCCCGCCGGTTGCTGCTGTATCACTGTAACATTCTGGCTTTGCGGTGTTACCACCTGGGGTGTTACCTGCGGTGCTACCACCTGCGGTGTTGCCACCGGCGATATTGCAACCGTCGGTTTCGGGTTGACGATCGTCTGGGCAAAAACCGCCGTGTTGCTGAGAATGAGCGCGCACGCAGTGGCCGCGCGAAGTATTGATTTCATTGATGACCCCCCAAATTTCGCCGAATCGGCGAACCACGGGCTTATCAAACTAATTGATAATGGAACAGAAACGGCGGCGGCGGCCCCGGAACGGAGGGAGCGCGGCGACTTGCGGAACCACCGCGCAGCCGCCCGGTTTTCCAAGGTATGGCAGTTTGCGCTACTCCCCTCACGCAATAGCACCAGATTGGACGAAGATTCCGCACGCCGCCTGCTGCTGGTTCGGGCCATCGAGTCCGAGGACGTGGCGGAGTCCCTCCTCACCCGCGAGGACCGCCATTATGCGACAGGGGCCGCGCTCGCTCATGCGCCGGTGGCTGATCAGGCCCATGGCTCCCGCCGCTCCAGACACGGCGACGAAGCCTTCCTGGCCCGCCGCTCGGAATATGCATTGTCACGGCTGGAACCACGTTATCCCGCGATCGGGCAGGCCTGCCGCAGCGCACGTTGGCCGCGCTGGATCAGCTGGGCGCTGCCGCTCGCCGCGCTCGTGCTCGGGATCCTCAGCAACGAGATTGACGGCAGGCGGCTCAACATCGTCGCCTTTCCGCTGATCGGGATGATTGCCTGGAACCTCGTCACCTATCTGGTGCTGCTTGCCGGGTTCCTGCGCAGGCTCGTCCCAGGTGGGCAGCACCCGGTCCGGCCCAACCCGCTGGCCCGCCTGGTGGAGCAAGTGGCAGTGCGGGTGCGGGGAGAGCCCGGCAGCCAGCCGCTCGGCCGGGCGTTGCGGCGCTTCGCCGCTGACTGGCTGCATTTCTCGTCAGCGCTCAACTACAGCCGCGCCAGCCGGACCCTGCACGTCTCCGCAGCCTTGCTCGCAGCGGGCGCGCTGATCGGCATGTACTGGCGCGCGCTCGGCATCGAATATCGCGCCGGCTGGGAGAGCACCTATTTCGATGCCGCGACGCTGCATGGCCTCATTTCGATCGTGCTCGGGCCGGCGAGCGCGCTGACGGGGATCGCACTGCCAGGTCCCGCCGAGCTGCAGGCGCTCCGCTGGCGCAGCGGCGGCGGCGGCGTGAATGCCGGCCCTTGGATCCACCTCTATGCGACAAGTGCCTTCCTGTTCATCATTGGCCCGCGCCTCGTGCTCGCCTTATGGCATGCGCTCAGGGCCGCTCGCCTGCGCCGGCGCTTTCCGGTCCCGGGCAATGAGGACTTTTACGTGCGCCGGCTGCTGCGAAGCGCCGGGGGCGGCGGTAGCGCCGTCCGGGTCATCCCCTACAGCTTCCATCCGCCGGAGCGCAGCCAGCGCCAGCTCCAGCGCCTCCTCACAGACGTGCTGGGCGAGAAGACCCGGGTTACCGTCGATCCGCCGATCCCCTATGGCACCGAGGACGAGTGGCTGGCCGGCGCTGATCTCGCCGCGGGCGGCGCCGATCATCTGGTCGTGCTGTTCAACCTCTCCGCGACGCCCGAGGCCGAAAATCACGGCGCTCTTGTTGCGGGCATCCAGCGCCGACTTGTGCAAGGCCGCGGCGGCGCCGGGCTTACGATTTTGCTCGACGAAACGGCCTATCGCCAACGGCTGGCGGGGCAAAGCGGGGCCGATGCGCGCCTGGAGACGAGGCGGCAAGCCTGGGAGACGATGCTCGGACATCAGCATGTGAAGCCGCTTGCGATCGATCTCGATGCCGAGAATGCCGCGGCGATCGCCCGGCCATTGGAGGGAGCGCTGATGCAGCCGCCGCAATGGGCGCATGCCGGAGGCCGCGCATGAGCTCGGTGGTCCAAGGAGCGGACAGCGGCTCGGTCGAAGCCTCGGATTCGGGCGAAGCGCGCACCGTCAACCTCAGCCTCATCTCCCACACCAATGCCGGCAAGACGACGCTCGTCAGAACCTTGCTGACCCGGGATGTCGGCGAGGTGAGGGACGCTGCGCACGTCACTGAGGTCGCGACCGGCTACAACATGCTGCAATCCGGCGGCGACACGCTGATGCTGTGGGACACACCCGGTTTCGGCGACACGGCGCGGCTGTTGAAGCGCCTGAAGCTCTCCGGCAATCCGCTCGGCTGGCTGCTGACACAGGTCTGGGACCGGTTCCGCGAGCGGCCGCTCTGGTCGAGCCAGCAGGCGGTGCGGAACGCCCGCGACCATGCCGACGTGATCCTCTACCTCGTCAATGCTTCGGAAGATCCGGCCGATGCCGGTTATGTCGCGCTGGAAATGGAGATCCTCGCCTGGATCGGAAAGCCCGTGGTGCTGCTCTTGAACCAGATGGGGCCGCCGCGGGAGGATGCAGCGCGGGAGGAGGATCGCTGGCGAACCCACCTCGCCGCCAGCCCCGTGGTTTGCGGCGCGTTGACGCTCGATGCGTTTGCCCGCTGCTGGGTGCAGGAGAGCAATTTGCTGCGCACGGTCGCCTCGCTGGTGCCGCCCGAAAAGCAACCGACGCTCGCCCGGCTGTCGCGCGCCTGGCAGGAGCAGAACCTCGCCCGCTTCCATGCTTCGATGCGGATCCTGGCGACGCAGCTCGCCCAGGCGGCGGTCGACCGCGAGATGCTCGGCGAGCAGAATTGGCAGGACAAGGTCGGCGGCGTGCTGCGCAGCCTCCAGAAGGACCAGTCCCCTGAAACGCGGCGGGCGATGCAGCAGCTCGCGGAGCGGCTGGAGGCGGGCACCCGCACGTCCACGGAACAACTGATCCAGGCCCACGGCCTGTCCGGACGGGCGGCTCGCGAGGTGCTGCGC
>JALYGI010000501.1 GCA_030777185.1 Pseudomonadota bacterium | reverse complement strand
CCGCTCGCGACCGCGCGCGGCGCTCCCGGTATGTGATCTTCTTCCTTCTCGCGCTCGTGGGGGCGTTCATGATCGGCGCCTGGCTGGGGCTGGCGAGTTAGGCTGCGTCCGCTGGGTTCACCGCCCCTTATTCCGGCGGCAGCCGCTCCGTCTCGACCTCGGTGCGGCGCACCGTCTCGTCGACCCGCTCGACCCGCCGGTGCAGGCTCTTCGTCACGACCAGTTCCTCCCGGACGAATGCCTCCTTTGTGACGACGGCTTCCTCGGCCATTTCGGTGATCTCGATCACCCGCTCCTGGAGCAAGCCGCCTTGCTCCACTTCCTCGTCGGAAATGCGGCGGTCGACTGGCCGGCGCCTCAGATGTGTCTCTTCATGAAGCAGCTCCACCTGCTCCTGCACGGGGATCTCGGCAACAAAGGTCCGAACCCGCGACCGGCCTCTCACCACCTCGCGTTTTCCGACCCTAAGCTCTTCCTCAACCATGGGTATGCGCTCTTCGACGGCTTCACCTCCGGGCACATCGCTTGCGGCCGTGGAAGCCGCGGGGGCCGCAGCCGCAGCTGCCTGAGGTTCGCTTTCCCTTTCGGTGCTGTCCGGCCGGCCAGGCGCCGCTTCGTCCCCGGGTGCCGCACCCGCAGGCGCTGCAAGCGCCGGTGCCTGTGTCTCGCCTTGCAGGTGGGTGCCGTTCAGTAGGCGAAGCACCGCCTCGCCTCGGCTTTCGCTGGCGACCTGCGCGACCAGAAGGAACCCGCCTTTCGACAATTGCTGGTCGCAGGTGGCGCGCTCGGTGGGCGTCAGAGAAAGGCTGTCGAGCATCAAAGATCCCGCCGGGCCGCTGCTCACCACCGCCGAATCGCGCAGCGGCACCTCCGCGGCGACGGCGGAGAGAGCTCGCTCAGCCTCCTCCTCGCTGCCGAACCGAGCGGTGACTGTCCGCGGCATCAGACGCGCACCGGCAGCGGGCCGGCTGCCGCCTGACGTTTCCACGCCAAAAGACGGTCTTCGGCAAGCGGCATCGCTGCGAGTTTCTGGTGGCCTGCCATGAAAGCCTCGTGTTTCACATCCTCGGGTGGGGCGGTCAGCTAACCCGCGGCGACCGCTGCCGTTCCATTCTCGTCTGGCCGCCCGACGGAACCGGATGAGGCGTCGCGCGAATCTCGCGCAAATCAGAAATCTTCGCCTCGCCGCCTCGCTCGGCCGGCGCTCAAGCGGCGAGGGGGACGGGCGCGGCATCTGCCATCCCGTCAGCTGCTGGTACGGGCTCGACGGCCGCCGGCTCCGGAGCGGGTCTCGTGCGCGTCTCCTTCACGACCGCAGCGCGCGGGTCGGGGAAGAGGAGGCGCGAAAGCAGAACCACCGCGCCCGCCGCCGCATAGGTGCCGATCGTCTCCGCCGGGAAAAAGAACAAGGGCACTGCGAGCGCTATCCGCAGGTAGAGCGGATTGAAGCGGAAATCCTCGCCAAGACCTTCGCACACGCCGAAGAAGGTATGGTCGCGGGCGAAAAGCGATGGCTGAACGTTCTGCATGATCTGCTCCCTCCAAATGGTCGCAGGTCACTCAGCACGTCCCGTGCCAAATGAGGGAATAGAGACGTTTCAATGAGTTGGCGGCGCTACAAGCGGCGGGCGGCCGCACCGACGAGGGCAGGGCTGCCAATGATTGGGAATTTGTGCCAAGCGGGAGCGAGATCGAGCAGTGCGGGTCGGAGCGGCGGAGCCGTCACGGAAATGAATCCAGCGGCAGGCCGATCATCCCCGGATGATCTGAAGCATGCCGGGGGCATGCTTCACCTGCCGCTCGTCAGTCGGCGCTGAAGCGCCGCTGGCAGTCCTCTCGCGCTCTCTTCGCGCTGCTTAGGCGGCTGTATCGCAGCCGGCGTCGCTGCGCTTGGGCGCTCGTTACTGATCCAAAAAGCTCCGCATCTTCCGACTGCGCGACGGATGCTTCAGCTTCCTCAGCGCCTTGGCCTCGATCTGCCGGATGCGTTCGCGGGTGACGCTGAACTGCTGCCCGACTTCCTCCAGCGTGTGATCGGTGTTCATGCCGATGCCGAAGCGCATGCGCAGCACGCGTTCCTCGCGCGGAGTGAGAGACGCAAGGACGCGGGTGACGGTTTCCTTGAGGTTCGCCTGGATCGCGGCGTCGACCGGGATCACTGCATTCTTGTCCTCGATGAAGTCGCCGAGATGGCTGTCCTC
>JALYGI010000500.1 GCA_030777185.1 Pseudomonadota bacterium | reverse complement strand
GCCCCTTCCACTATTGCTTGGTGACGGAGGTCAGCGTGAACCCGCTTCCGGCTTTGCTGAAAGCGAACGACACGCGGTCACCAGCCTTGATGCCGTTCAGAAGCGTGGCATCGTTGGCGGTGAACGCCATTGTCATTGCTGGCCATCCGATTGACTTGATCTCCTCATGGGAAATCGTCACCGCGTTGCCGGAGATGCTCGTGACGGTGCCGGTGCCGGAATGGGTTTCGCCCGTGTCCGCCGTTGGCCGAGCGGACTCCGCCTTGCCGCCGGCACCATTGTTGTTCGATTCCTCGGCGCCGCAGCCGCCAAGCGTCGCAAGCGCGGCAGTAGCGCTCGCCTTGATGATGATGTTCATGCTCGTACTTTCTTCGCGTCGGTACGCAGCTCGCCTGAGCGGATACGGGCACAAAGCCCGGCCGGCCGAGAACGCGTCTTACGGGTTGATCATGACGAGAGCGTCAAAGGCGCTCGTGACGGCGCAGCATGAGCCACGCAGTCGCTTGATCAGGCGGAGAAAGCTCGAGGAGGGGGGTCGTCAGTCGACAGCAGGATCGAGGGAAGGCTGCCGGGGACAGCCCGCCAGTCGGTTAAACCAACAACTTCTGTGCCATTTTCGTCGAAGTCTGACATGGGTAGAACGGCCGATGGGCAGGGAGCCGCGCATTCCGGGCTGCAGCAGTCCATCTTCTCGTGGTCCGCCGCCATGCCTTCGTCTGCTCCAGACATTGTACAGCTTACCGACGGCGCGGCGGTTGCCGCACCCGGGCTGCCGATCAACGACAGCGCTATAAGAATGGCCAGGATTAGCTTCATTAAGCTCCCAATAGATCCATTTAAGCCGAAAAAGTAGCCTGCTTCGGTGCGGAACTCGAAGATACGTGCTCGACCTGCTCGAACGTGCGCGACCGCTGCCTATCAGACTGATGGTGGCTAGCGATTCCACTTCGCTCGATCACCTTGTGGAGGTTACAACCGTGGTAAGGTCAAGCCCATTTTGCTGCGTCTGCACAAAGCCCTCGGGAGCAAAAATATTGGGCGGTGCCGAATAGTGGTGGCCGCGCAGCTCACCGCCGCTGGGATTGACCCTCGTTGCGAGGCAAGGATTAGAGCATTCACTGCCAACTTGCTCGCCCAGCCCGCCGACACTGGGGCTCAAACGCGTCAGACGGCGCCCGAGCAGCACCAGCAGATGATGTCGAGCGGTCGCACGATGGGCCATAGCAAGATGATGATGAGCGACGCTGAGATGGGGCGAACGATGGAGGGCTGTCCGAAGATGATGAAGATGATGGGCGACAAGTCCGCCGAGGCGCGGGACTCCATTTCTAGCCGGCGCTAACATCGAGGCCGATCGAAGGGCGCGCGCAGGTCTCCACCTCCGGCGCGCCTTTTTCTCTCGAAGCGCTCTGCCGTCCCGTTGGATTCACGACGGGACGTCACGTCTCTGCCGAGCTACGTTCAACAAACCACACAAACAGCAACGGCAACACGATCCATTGCCGAAAGCGTGTGAGGCCGAAGCGCAAGGCGCTTCCATCAAATGGACAGCCCTAGCGGAAAGTGTCGCTATCCACGCCGCCGCGGCCATCGCTGAACCAGGCTTTTGAGTCCGGCCGGAAGAGCAGCCAGATCGTGATCAGGGTCAGCACATATTGTGCGATGGCGAGGATCAGCGGCAGCGTCCCTAGCGAAATCGTCTGCTGGATTCCGACGAGCCCGAGGACCAGCCCCAGCCCCCCTAGGACCACATAGATCCACTTGGCGACAGGACTCCCCTTGCGCGAGATGAACCAGACCAGCAGCAGGTAAAGCGCGACGGTGATCGCCTGTATGGTGATGATCGCGCCGGACCCCAGGGCTGCACCCTGAGCTTTCAACGATGCCATTGTCTGGTCCCAAACGAGATATGCGTAGAGGACCCCGATAGCGAGGTAGAGCAGCACGAGCCACTCGAAGGTGACGATCGATTTGGGACGCATTTTTCCCCCCTTTTCTTATTTGGTGAGCTTAGCTGCCTTGCCCCCGATCACAAGCGCAAGAGTCAGCCGGCTGAGAAATCGAGCCCGATATCGGCGGCCGGCGCGGATTGGGTGAGACGCCCGACCGAAATGTAGGTGACACCTGTCTCGGCCTTCGCGCGGATCGTGCCCAGCGTCACGCCGCCGCTCGCCTCGGTTGGAGCCCGCCCACCGACCAGCCGCACGGCATCGCCAAGCGTGGCGGCGTCCATATTGTCCAGAAGCAGGTGGGTCGCACCGGCCACGAGGGCCGGCTCGATCTGATCGATCCGGTCCACCTCGACGATGATGCGCTCAATGCCCGCGGCAGCCGCGCGGCGGACCGCCTCCTCGACTGATCCCGCCACTGCGACATGATTGTCCTTGATCATCGCCGCGTCCCACAGGCCCATGCGATGGTTCTGCGCGCCGCCCATTCGGGTGGCGTATTTCTCGAGGAGGCGAAGGCCCGGAATGGTCTTGCGCGTATCGAGCAGGATCGCGCCGGTGCCGGCGATCGCGTCGACATAATTGCGGGTGAGGGTCGCGACGCCGGACAGATGCTGGATGGTGTTGAGCGCGGATCGCTCGGCGGTGAGGAGCGCCCGCGCCTTGCCTTCGATGCGCATCAGGTCGGTACCGGCGGCGACGCTGTCCCCATCCCGTACCAGCCTTTGTATGTGGACGTCGGGATCGAGGGCGCGGAAAAAGGCTTCGGCAATCTCGAGCCCCGCGACCGTGATGGCGTCGCGGCTGTCCATCATGCCCTGGAAGCGGGCATCGGGAGGGATCACCGCTTGGGATGTGATATCGCCGCTTTGCCCCAGATCCTCGGCCAATGTGGCGGCCACGAACCTGTCCAGATCGAAGCCTGGGAGACGGAAGATCATCGGCGCGTGCCGCCCAGCTCCCGATTGAGAAAGGCGTTGAGCAAGGCCGCCCGATGGGCGTCCTCGGCGTGGTCCGCTCCCACCGAATGGCCGCCTTCCAGATATTCGTGGAAATAGAAGCGATTGCCATATTCGCCGAGCCGAGCTGCCATTTTCCGGGCGTGGCCCGGATGGACGCGATCGTCCTTAGTCGAAAGATAGAAGAAGACTGGCGGGTATTTTACGCCGGGCCTTAGGTTCTGGTAGGGCGAATAGCGGGAGATATAAGCCCAGTCCTCCGGCTTGGAGGGATCGCCATATTCGCCCATCCAAGACGCGCCGGCGCTCAGCTGCGAATAGCGCTTCATGTCGTGGAGCGGCGAGCCCGAAATCACGGCGCCGTAAAGATCGGGCCGCTGCGTCAGCGCGGCGCCGACGAGCACGCCGCCGTTTGACCGCCCGGAGATGCCGATCCTGCCCTTGGAACTGACGCGGGTCCGGATCAGATCCTCGGCGACGGCATGGAGATCGTCAAAGCTGCGCTGCCGGTTCTCCTTCAGCGCCGCCTCATGCCAGGCGGGGCCATATTCGCCGCCACCCCGGATGTTTGCCAGAACATAGGCATTGCCGCTCTCCACCCAGAACAGGCCGAGCGGACCGGCGCGGTAGGGCTGGCCGGTCAGGTAGGTCGGCGTCTGCGCCGCGCGGAAGCCGCCATAAGCATGGATCAGCGCCGGAACCGGCCCCCTGGTCCCCTTCTTCCGCACGAGGAAGTAAGGCACGCGAGTGCCGTCCTTGGAGGTGGCGAAGCGCTGCTCGACCGAAAAGGACTTGGCGTCGAACTTGGCGGGCAGGCTCTGCACGAGCGCCGGCTTGGCTGCCGCCGTGACGGCATAGAGTGCAGGCGGGGTGAGCATGCTCTCGACAGTGACCAGCGCCATGTCCCTTTTGCCCGATGCGGCGAGCAGACGGATCGTGCTGTTGGCGGCGAGCGGCATCGCCTTTGGCGACCATATTCCATCCCTGCCGCGGGTCAGCGCGAAGAGCTTACCCGAAACGTCGTCGAGCGCCTTCACCCACAATATGTTGTCGGATGCGGCGACTTCCTCGATCGCCTGGCTCTTTGCCGGCGCCATCACCAGCTCCGGTGCGGGATTGCGGCCGGAGGCGATCTCGGCGAGCGAATAAGCAACGATCGCGCCGGCGGGGAATTGCCCCAGCGGTGCATTCAGTTTGGCGATCATCCGGCCGCCGATCACGTCCTGGTAGCTCGCCGTCTCAGGGAGCGGCGTCTTCACCAGCTTGCCGTCCGATGTCAGCAGCGACAGATCGCTGGTCCAGAAGGTCTTGCCGCGGGTGAGGAAGGTCCAGCGAGTGTCACCGTCCTGCGCGGCGAAAGGCGACACCCGGA
Organism: Pseudomonadota bacterium; assembly: GCA_030777185.1. Taxonomy (GTDB): domain Bacteria; phylum Pseudomonadota; class Alphaproteobacteria; order Sphingomonadales; family Sphingomonadaceae; genus Allosphingosinicella. Next base: position 2,264 of record JALYGI010000500.1, on the reverse strand, counting down.
CGTCCTGCTTTTCGCCGGTGAAGACGGTCTGTGCCGTATCAAGCGGCGTTCCCCGCTGCCAAAGCTTCGCCACGCGGCCGTAACCGGACGTTGTCAGCGACTCCGGCCCGTAATTGGTGACCACGAGAAGCCGGTCCGCGTCGACCCACGAGACATTGCTCTTGGCCTCCGGAAGGCTGAAGCCGCCCTCGATGAACTGGCCGGTGCCGATATCAAACTCGCGGACCACGTCCGCGTCGGTCCCGCCAGGACTGAGCGACACCAAACAGCGGCGATATTCGGGCGCGAGGCAATTGGCGCCATGCCATACCCAGCTCTTGCCCTCCGCTTTGCCGAGCGCATCGACATCGATCAGCGTCCGCCACTGCGGCTTGCCCGAAGCGTAGGCGGACAGCGGCGAGATTCGCCAGATGCCCCGGGGATTCCTTGCATCGCGCCAGAGGTTGGTGACATTCTCGCCAAGCACAGCCTGTGGGACGGCGATCTGCTGCTCGTCATCGAGGATGGCGCGGGCGCGGGCGCGATACTCTTCGAAACGCGGCGATTTGGTGAGCAGGTCCTCGGTTGCCTTGTTCCACTGCTTGACTTGGGCAAGGGCACGCTCCCCCTCGATCTCCTCGAGCCACAGATAGGGATCGTCGGAGGCGGGCGGAGCGGCTGCGGCAAGAAGGAGAGCGGCAGCGGGAAGAGCGAAGCGGAACAATTCATTCTCCGGGAAAGAAGGTAGGACTCGACCGCGACACGACGCGGTCGTCACTATGGTAGCTCAGCTGCCGGAAAAGACGGGTCTTCCGACATCCCCCTGCCCCACCGTGCGCCCCGCCATGTCGAGCATGCGGTCGAGCGAAGTCTTGGCTCTGAGACGCAGGTCCTCGTCCATCTCGATCCGCGGCTGGAGGTCGCGAAGCGCGATGTAGAGCTTCTCCATGTTGTTCAGCGCCATGTAGGGGCACATGTTGCAATTGCAGTTTCCGTCGGCACCGGGCGCTCCGATGAATGTCTTGTGCGGAGCCGCCTTCTCCATCTGGTGGATGATGTGCGGCTCGGTCGCGACGATCATCACCTCCGAGGGTGAGTTGAGCGCATAGTCCAGGATCGCCTTGGTCGAACCGACATGATCGGCATGATCGAGGATATGCGGCGGGCATTCGGGATGCGCGAGCACGGGCGCACCCGGATGCCGGGCCTTCAGTTTCAAGAGCTCGGTCTCTGAGAATGCCTCGTGGACGATGCACACGCCCGGCCAGAGCAGCATGTCGCGGCCGCTCTTGCGCTTAAGGTATCCGCCCAGATTCTTGTCGGGGCCGAAGATGATCTTCTGATCCGCCGGGATCTGGTCGAGGATGGTTTGGGCCGACGAGCTCGTCACGATGATGTCGGAGAGCGCTTTCACCTCCGTCGAACAGTTGATGTAGGTGAGCGCGATATGGTCCGGGTGCTTTTCCCGGAAGGCCTTGAACTGGTCGGGCGGGCAGCTGTCCTCGAGGCTGCAGCCGGCATTCATGTCGGGCAGCACGACGATCTTCTCAGGCGACAGGATCTTTGCGGTCTCGGCCATGAAGCGAACGCCGCAAAAGGCGATCACTTCCGCGTCGGTCGCCGCGGCCTTGCGGCTAAGGTCCAGGCTGTCGCCGATGAAGTCGGCGATGTCCTGAAGTTCGGGCGCCTGGTAATAATGGGCGAGAATGACGGCGTTCCGCTCCTTGCGCAGCCGGTCGATCTCGGCGCGCAGGTCCAGGCCGCGCAGGCTCAAAGTGGGTGCGTTCATCTGTTTCCCCTCACGGCCCGCGCAACGCTTCTTAGCGCTGCCCCTGCCTTTCCTTCAGCACATCCTCGATCCGGCGCGACCGGTCGAGGTAAGAAGGGCGCCCGCCCGGCTCGTCCGCGAACCGTACGGCGACCTCCGCGTCCACCCCGGCAGCGCGGAGCGGCATCGCAAAGCTGCGCTCCACCACCCGTACCGCTGCCTCGCGTGCGAGCCGCATCGGTAGAGCATCCCGGGCCTGGCGGACCAATTCACGCTGCGCCCGTTCTCTGTTCGCGGCATCCAGCCTGTTCTCGGCATTCGAGATGGCCATGAGCACGCCGCCGTCCGCATATTCGCGAAGTTCACTCAAATTAATCTCGGGACTGGAAATTTCAAGTGGCGGCAAGGAGATGAAGAGCGTTTTTGATCCCTCGTCCCACCGAAGGTCCCGCTGCTGAATCCGTGACAGATCGAGCTCGTAGCGGACGGTGCCGGGCATGATCAGCGTCTTTTGGGC
>JALYGI010000499.1 GCA_030777185.1 Pseudomonadota bacterium | reverse complement strand
TCCGGGTTGAGGAAGCGCTCGAACAGCAGCCCCAGCTTGATCGGATCGAGATCCGTGATCGTGAGCGCCCAAGCGACCACGGATCCCGCGCCCGAGCCGCGCCCCGGCCCGACGGGAATATCGTTCTGCTTGGCCCATTTGATGAAGTCTGCGACGATGAGGAAATAGCCCGGGAAGCCCATCCGGACGATCACGTCCACCTCGAATTCGAGGCGGTCGAAATAGGCTTTCCGCGCCTCCTCGCCCAGATCGTTGTAGTTGGCGATCCGGGCTTCAAGACCAGCCCGGGCGTCGCGGCGAAGCTGCTCCGCCTCCGCCGAAATGTCGCCCGCGATGTTCGGCAGGATCGGCTTCCGCTTGGGGGCCCCGAACGCACAGCGGCGGGCGATGACGGAGGTGTTCTCGATCGCCTCCGGCAGGTCTTCGAACAGCTTGCGCATCTCGGCCGGCGGCTTGATCCAGGCTTCCGGTGAGGATTTCGCGCGGTCGTCGCGGTCCACCTGGCTCGACTGGGCGATGCACAGCATGGCGTCATGCGCGCGGTGGAACGCGCCGTCGGTGAAGCAGGCGGGATTGGTCGCCACCAGCGGAAGATCGCGCTCGTAAGCGAGATCGATCAATGTCCCCTCGGCGCGCTGCTCCGCGCCGTCTCCGCGGCGGGAAAGCTCGATGTAGAGCCGGCTGGGAAAGAGCGCCTCGAGCCGGGCCAGATAGAGGCACGCTGCGTCCCGCTGCTCCTCGGCGAGGAGTCTCGTCAAAGCCCCCTCACCTCCGCCGGTCAGCGCGATCAACCCATCGGTGCGCCCTTCCAAGGCATCGAGGGTGACATGCGCTTCCTCCTCGATCGGCCGGCCGAGATGTGCCTCCGACACCAAGGCGCAAAGATTCTGATATCCTGCCTCGTTCTGCGCGTAGAGCGGCAGCCAGTCCAGCGTGAGGCTCCTCGCGTCGGGGCTGCCAGGACGAGCCACGCCGAGCATCGCGCCGATGATCGGCTGCACCCCTTCCGCCTTGCAGGCATCGGTGAACGGCATCGCGGCATAGAGCCCGTTTCGGTCGGTCACCGCCACTGCGGGAAAGTCGAGCTTCTTCGCCTGCTTGGCGATCGCTTTGGGCTCGATCGCGCCTTCAAGCATCGTGTAGCAGGAGAAGATCCGCAAGGGGACATAAGGCGCGGCCATGCCGCCACTATGCGCAGTCGGCGCCGCCATGGAAACCGTCGGCCGCTACTTTTCCACAGGAAAAGGCCCTTAGGTCTGTTTGGAAATGCGCTCCAAGACCGCATTTCCAGGACTCGGCACCAGCCCGGAACCGCATTCCCAAACATGCCGTCATTCGTCTTCGGCAGCGATGTCCCTGATCTCCCGCATCCGACCCTCATAGGCATCGGCAACGCATGCTTCGCTGCCGCACCGATCGCGATAGGCCAGGAAGCGATCGCGGGTCCGGCGCAGCTCCGCACGGACTTGCGGGCTCGCACCGGACAGGGCCGAGTAGAACATGGAGGACATCGCCCGGTCCTTCGCCGCAAGCTCTCTGCTTGCGCACACCATTCTCTCTCCGCGGGTCCGTGCGCTCCGGCAACTGAAGCTGGGATTCGAACTGGTTCCCGCCCGGCGGACCGGCTCTGAAACCTCGGCTCGCCTCGGTTCGGGGGCGTCCACCGGCTGCGCCGGCCGCTCGGCGGTGCGCGGCGCGGGCGCGGGCCGGCGAGGTTCCGGTGGAGACGGAGCGACATCAGGAACAGGCCTGGGCGCTTCCGGCGTCTCGACAACTGGCGCGATTTCGTCCGGCGCCGCCTCGGCAAACTCCGTTTCAGGAGGCGCCGCGGGCGGCAAGCGGAGGGGTTGCCCCCGCAGGTTGAATGCGGCGAGCTTGTAGATGATCGGCTCCGCGCCCCGGATCTGATAGACGAGCCCGCTCCGGTCGGCCGCGGCCTGCGCCGCATATTCGATCTCCGCCGTGAGCCGGCGCTGACCACCGAAAGCGGCCTCGGACCCGGGCGGAAGCTCAAGGATGAAGCGGCCCGAACAGACGGTGACGTTGAGATCCTCGTCGCGGCTTTTCACTACCGGGTTTTCCATGCGGACCACCGAATGGGCGGCAAGCGTGTCGAGATTGCCGGCAGCACCATCCCGAAGGCGCAGCGCCTCCTCGAACGCGACTTCCTTCAGCCGCGCATAAGTGGCGTTGGAGGCGCAGGCCGCCTGATCGGCGCTCTCCTCCTCTTCGGCAAGGACGGTCTTGGTCTCCTCCTTCTTCTCACCATAGCCGCGCGTGAGCGTATAGCCGAACGCTGCAGCCGCCAGGAGGAGCAGGCCCGCCAGGATCCACACCAGTTTCCGATTTCCGATCGCACCCATACGCCCTCACAAAAGCACTAAGGGTCCAGACCCTGAAATGAGGAGCAACGACGAGGCTACTCCAGCACGCCCTCGTGCAAACGCAGGACCCGGTCCATCTTTCCGGCAATCCGTTCATTATGTGTCGCGACCAAGGCGGCGCTGCCTTCGCCCCTGACGAGGCTCAGGAATTCGGCGAAGACGATGTCCGCCGTTGCCTCGTCGAGATTGCCGGTTGGCTCGTCGGCGAGGACCAAAGCGGGTTGGTTCGCAAGCGCACGAGCGACTGCGACGCGCTGCTGTTCCCCACCGCTCAACTGGCTGGGCCGATGGGTCAGGCGATGGGCAAGGCCGAGCGAGCCAAGCAGGGAATCGGCGCGCGCTCGTGCGGCATCCGGCTCGGCTCCGTGGATGAGCTGCGGGAGGATCACATTCTCCGCCGCGTTGAAGTCGGGCAGCAGATGATGGAACTGGTAGACGAAACCGAGCACGTCGCGGCGCAGGCGCGTGCGTCCGTCATTGTCGAGCCGCGCCGCTTCCTCCCCGGTGATGCGGATCGAGCCCTCGAAGCCGCCCTCAAGAAGACCCACCGCCTGCAGCATCGTCGATTTTCCGGACCCAGAGGGGCCGAGCAGCGCCACGATCTCCCCGCGAGAGACGGTGAGGTCGACGCCGCGCAGGACGTGAATGGTCTCGCCGCCTTGCTGGAAGCTCCGCTTGAGGCCAGTGACCGCCAGGACGGCGCCGTCGGCGGCGGCAAAGCCGCGCTCTCCGTTCTCGGGCGCGCCTGCGGCGTCATTCATAGCGGAGCACCTGGACAGGATCGGTGCTCGCCGCCTTGTAGGCGGGGTAGAGCGTCGCCAGGAAGCTGAAGCCGAGCGCCATGATCACCACGGCCACCACTTCGAACGGGTCGGTCTTGGACGGCAACTCGGTCAGGAAGCGCACCGACGGATCCCACAAATTCTGGCCGGTCAGCACCTGAATGGCGTCGACGATGGGCTGCCGAAAGAAGAGAAAGATGGCCCCCAGCAGGAGCCCGGCTCCGGTGCCGAGCGTCCCGATCGTGATCCCGACCGTCATG
>JALYGI010000498.1 GCA_030777185.1 Pseudomonadota bacterium | reverse complement strand
TCACCGTCCCACACCCGCGTCGGAGTGCAGGTGAAGGATGTGCCGGCGGTGACGATTGAGGCGAGGAAGAGGAGCATTCGAGCAGCATAGAGGCGGCACCTCAGAAGCCAAGATCTCGCGGGAAACTAAGAAAAAACGAATGTGCGGATCGGGCCTCGCGAATGTTGCGGCTTCGACTTCGAGGTACAGTTGGACATCGGCCGATGCCGAGTGCACTGATCCTTCTGGGTTCGCCCAGCAGCGAGGAGATAGCATGTCGACCGCGGACACCGCAGCGGCGCTGGAGTTTAAGCGCACGTTGGAGAAGGATTTTGAGGCGGCCAGCGGGCTAGACGGCCGTGCCTACTACTCGGCCGTCTACTCTCTCCCCCAGCGGTCCCCTTTGATGTGGCTCAATCTCAATCCTGGCGGCACGCCGGAGGAACATCGGGTGCTATCGGACGAGCAGCTCGCCCGAGGCGAGCACGAGTTCTGGCACGGCGATGGTAAGACATCCAAGGCTACGGGAGCCTTCCTCCAGCGGATTTTTCAAACGCCTTTCGACAGGCTGCGCTCCGTCCAAGGCACAAACGTGGCATGGGAGCGAAGTCCAAAGGGCCACGACATAGACCTACGCGCGGCAGCCAAACGAGCAGCGCCTTTCCTGGGCCGCTACATCCAGCATGCTCGCCCAGACCTGCTGATCTTTGGCGGCTCGGCTGCCTTTGATCTGTTCGTTGAAACCTTTGAAGCGACCACCGAAAAGGTCCACGAGGTGCTCATGGGCAACTGGGGCAGTAGCCAAGCCCGCATCTTTATGGCCACAGCGTTGAATGTGCCGACGCTGGGTCATTTGGAAACCATCACAGTGTCCCACCCCAGCCGGGGTGTGCGGGCGGGCGTGCTTGAGCGATGCCGAGCCCGCTTAGCCGGCGTGAAATTACCCAAAGCGATAGTGTAAAACTCGGCAGCGTCTCCGCCTTTGCCCTGGGCCGATTGTGGCGTTCGCTGGCCACGCGGAACGTCCGCTACGGGTCCAGCCATGCCGCCGCAGCGTCCCGGCGCCTCCGCGACCAAATGTTGAGACCTTCCACCGCCGCTGAAAAGGCCATGGCCGTGTAGATATAGCCCTTCGGCACGTGAACGCCGGCCCGTCCGCGATCAGCACCGCGCCGATCATCAGGACAAACCCGAGAGCCAGCATCACCACCGTCGGATTGTTGTTGATGAACCTTGCCATCGGATCGGCCGCGAAGAGCATCACCAGAACAATGGAAAAGACCAGGATAGCGGGGCAAGTGCCACGGCTTCAGCCGCATCCTTCCTCATTGCGAATGCGCCTGGTGAAGGACAGCGCCATGACTGGGGCGGGGCTGGCTAAGGAATGGATTGCAACAGCTGAAGCATGTTCGCGTTCTCCCCACCCTAAGCAACAAGCGAAACCTCATTGTCCAAAATTGTAAATGGCTCGAGCCTACAGCCGCTTTCCGGCGGACCGCCCAGGCAAATTGTTCTGCTCCTGCATGGCTACGGCTCGAACGGGGCGGACTTGATATCGCTGGCGCCGCACTGGCAGCGCTTGTTACCGGACGCCCTCTTTCTAGCGCCCAATGCGCCTCAGCGATGCGGTGGTATGGGAAGTGGATATCAGTGGTGGGGCCTCTCAGCTTTCACGCCCCTAGCCCTTGCGGCCGGAGCTGCCGGCGCAGCGCCTGCAATCGATGCGTTCATCGACAGAAAGCTGGCCCAATACGGGCTGAGCGAGGCGCAGCTCGCCATTGTCGGCTTTAGCCAAGGCACGATGATGGCACTGCACGTCGGACTCAGGCGCAAGCAGCCGTTGGCAGGAATTGTGGGTTATTCCGGAATGCTTACGGGTGCTGCTGAGCTTGCGCACGCGAACATAACCAAACCACCGGTGCTGCTTATTCATGGGTCCGCAGATCCAATCGTACCCGTGGCCTCGCTGCACGCTGCTAAGGCCGCACTCGAGCGGCTTGGTATCGAAGTGACGACGCACATTTCTTCAGGGCTGGGGCACAGCGTCGACCCAGTCGGACTGCGATTGGGCGGAGAGTTCGTTCAGAAGGGTTTCGCGAGGGCAGAAGGATTATCTTAGTTTCCGGCTTGCTCGATATCGCGAGGCTCACAGGCTCGGCCTCCAGAATTGGACCCTCCCCCTCCCTCGAAATTGCCGCCGTCATCACCGCGGGCACCCCACTCACCCGCACACCAACTCAGGTCTGGGACGGACCGTCCACACGGTCCAGGAACACGGACAACGCCGTCAGAAGCCGGGCGCTGGGCCCCTGAAGGTTCCGCCCGCGGCGCTCATGCTGGCGGCAGAAGCACCGCCGCCGCCATTGGCCACCACATTGGTCGTCCGGTTGCCGTTGCCGTTCTGGACCACGCGCAGATACTGGCCCGGCGCACTCTGGTAGATGTAATAGTCGTTATTGGCTCCCGTCTGGGTGATCAGAGCGACCGCGTTGGTGGCACCCCGATCCTGGATGATGCCGGCATTGTTGTTCGAGCCATTCTGATCGATCCGCGCAAATTGGCCATTGCCACGCTGCTCGATCGCCGCATCGTTCCCGTCGCCGCCGGCAAGCGTGCCACGCTGGATGATCAGCGCCTCGGCCGAGTAGAGCGTGCCGGCGGCACGGGCATTCGGGAAGGCTGGGTCGTTCGCGTTACCCGCAGAGGGGCAATTGCCCGTCGTTGCGCAAGACTGGGTCGGCCGCACGGTCGCCGTCTGACGGATCGTGGCCGAGTGGCTGTCGCCGCTTTGGTCGATCTTGGCATCGTGCTTCAGGGTCGATACGCCAATCCCCTGCTGCTCGATCGTGGCGTGTTGGTTGAACCCGGACTGCAGCACGTTCGCGCCATTCCAGCTCCCCATCTGCACAATCAGGATATGATTGGCATTGGATGCAGCTGCCGGGTTGGTGCCGCTCTGATCCGCCACTGCCGAAAGGTTCGTTCCATCCTGGGAGATGGAGGTCTCGCCGCCGCGATCAGACTGGGTGATGCTGGCCGCGAGGTTCACGGCCGCGGCTCCGGTGCCGGTCCCGGCCGCGATCCCCTGCGATCCGCCGCTCGCGCTGTTGAAGTAGCGCAGCGCAGCGCCGGTCCCTTGGTCCACGTCCGCCAGATTGGCGCGGCTTCCAACCTTCTGGAAAATGGTGGCGGACGCATTCACCGCATTCTGGTCGACATTGGCAACATTGCTAATGCCATATTGCGCTACGTCCGCCTGGTTGCGGGCGCCGTTTCCACCGGTGCCGGAATCACCGGCATCGATCTGCTTGATGGTGGTGGTGTTGCTGCCGCCTACCTCCAGGCGGTTCACACCCTGAGTCACACGAGCAGTGTTGGACCCGAACTGAGTGATGCTCGTCGTGCTAGCGAAGCTCATCTGCGCAACGTCAGCGATGGAACCGGACTGGATCGTCGTACCGTCCGTGTTGTTCTCCTGACGGATGTTGACGACGTCGAGCTCGCCCCTCTGGTGGACGAACGCGCGATGCGCCTCCCTGCTTGTGATCGGATCGGTGCGGCGGACAATAGCGCTCGTGGTGCCTGCATAAGCGGCATTGCCCTGCCACTGGTCGATATAGGCAATATTTCCCGTGCCGGCCCCGTTGTTCAGCCTTGTGCTTGCAAGGGAGATGCGCCGATCGCGGCCCGTGCTGACCTCGGCAAAAACGCCGCGGCCGGATTGTCTAAGGTCTACAAAATTGCCGGCAACCCTATTTTCGGGAAGCGCGTCTCCGGTCGCCGGATTGGCGCGGCCAGCCGCAATCTCCTTATCCGTGTTGCCGGGACCGCCTCCCGACAGGGATATGATTGCGCGGTTCTGCACGCCGCCTTGGATAATGTGACTATTCTGCTGATAGCCGGCGATCGAGACATCAGCGATGTTGCCACTGATCGGATTGCCGAACGGCACGCTTTCGTCGGGAAGGCCGTTGCCGGTCGTGAACCCGCCCGTGGACGTGCCGCGGAACCCGGCATTTGCTTGGCTGATCGTGCTGGCGTTACGGGAAGTGCCGGTGCCCCCCTCGACCATGTGCACCAAAGCTTTGTTGCCGCGGCTGTGCTGCCGCACGACGCTGAAGCTTCCGCTACCGCGCTGCATCACGGTCGCTTCGTTGTCATCCGCCGGTGCGTTGGCGAAGTGGTACTGGTAGATAATGCTCTCAAGAGCGGACCCGTTCTGCACCGAGGTTGCAACATTACGCTCACCCCGCGCCGATTCCGGCTGCTCGAAACCACTGGCTCCTTGAAGCACCTTCGTGAAGTTGACGTCCTTGGGGCCTCCAGAAAGCGTATGCCCCCCAACGGCGTTCGCGGTCGCAGTTTGCTGAACGGTGACGCTGTTGCGTCGGTCGTTCTGATCGATGACCGCGCCGTTCCCATCGCCATTTTGTTCGAGGCGGGCGGAATGTTCGTCACCGAGCTCGAGGATCCATCCGTTGTTACCGTTCCCGTTCACGAAAATGGACGCTGAGTTCTTGTTCCAGATCTGCGTGATCTCCGCATCGTTTCCAGTCCCGGAAACACTGATCTGCGCCCTGTTTTCATGGTTCGTGCTGTTGAAGGCCGCTCCATTCTTGATCTGGCACCAATTGGAAGTTGAGCAGTTCCGCGACTGCCAATTCATCTGGCTGTCCGTCGAGCTTTGGGCCGAGGCGGTTGCAGCAGCCAGAGCAGCGGCCGACACGCCGATCGTGATGTGCCGATACATCCTATTTCTCCCCATATATGCGGCATCAGCACCCGGCTGCCGTTCATTGGTGGCATTGTAAGCAAAGCTGTTCCGGCTTCGTCGAGATGCCATTTGTGGCTGTTCCGGAATGGGGCGTCGGCGAGCCGACGGTTGAGACCGGGAAACCGTTGCGCCCGGTCTGTCCCGCCTCAGGCGGGCGTTTGCGCCGCGCCTTCGTCCAGCGGTCTAGGACGCACGGGTCACCAGCAATCTCAACGGCTCAGCCGATTGCGAAGAGGTGCGCTCCCTCCCTGGTCACAGCCTTCCTCCCCAATCAGCGCGCGCCGCTCGGCTGCCCTCGCTTTGCCGCCGCAGCGTCCCGGCGCTTGCGCGACCAGATGTTGAGGCCTTCCACCGCCGCTGAAAAGGCCATGGCCGTGTAGATATAGCCCTTCGGCACGTGAACGCCGAACCCGTCCGCGATCAGCACCGCGCCGATCATCAGGAGAAATCCCAGGGCCAGCATCACCACCG
>JALYGI010000497.1 GCA_030777185.1 Pseudomonadota bacterium | reverse complement strand
CTTTCATTGTGCAAACCTTAATACTTATTAATATTTTTCAATCAGGAGCGGGCTGATCTGCGATCCCGCGCCGGAGCGCTCGAGCCGGTCGAGGACCGTGTCGAGCCCGATCGTGTCGGCCCAGAACATCGGCCCGCCGGTCCAGGCCGGCCATCCATATCCGTTCAGCCAGACCACATCCACATCGGACGCACGCTGCGCAATGCCTTCCTCGAGGATCTTCGCGCCTTCGTTCACCATCGGCAAAAGCAGCCGGTCCAGGACCTCCTGGTCCCCGATGTGGCGCTGCTCGAGGCCTGCCTTCTTCGCGAACTCGGCAATGATCTGCTCTACTTCCGGCGACGGAGACGGGCGGCGCTGCTCGTCATAGTCATAATAGCCCTTGCCCGTCTTTTGCCCGCGGCGGTCGCGCTCGCAAAGCACGTCGCGAATGGTCTCGCCCTTTGACGATTCGCGGCTCCAGCCGAGGTCGAGCCCGGCAAGGTCGGACATCTGGAACGGGCCCATCGGAAATCCAAAGCTGGTGAGGACCCGGTCGACATCCCAGGGCTTTGCCCCTTCGAGGATCAGCTTCTGTGCCGCGCGCTGGCGAGGTGCGAGCATGCGGTTGCCGATGAAGCCGGGGCAGACGCGGGCAACCACGGCGATCTTCCCGATCTTCTTCGAGAGGTCCATCGAGGTGGCGAGCACGCTCGGCGAGGTGCTGGCGCCGCGGACGATCTCCAGCAGCCGCATGACGTTGGCGGGCGAGAAGAAATGGAGGCCGATGACGCTTTCCGGCCGGCGGGTCTCGGCCGCCATCTCGTCGATATCGAGGAAGCTGGTGTTCGAGGCAAGGATCGCGCCCTCCTTCACGACAGTGTCGAGGCGCCGGAACACTTCCTTCTTGACGTCCATATTTTCGAAGACAGCCTCGATCACGAGGTCGCAATCGGCAAGGTCGTCGTAGCTGAGCGTCGGTGTGAGCTGGCTCATCGCCTGCTCCACCTGCTCCCCCGTCAGCCGCCCGCGCTGGGCGCTGCGCTCGTAATTTTTGCGGATCGTCGCGAGGCCGCGGTCCAGCGGCGCCTGCTCGCGCTCGAGGATGGTCACCGGAATTCCGGCGGAGAGGAAGTTCATTGCAATGCCGCCGCCCATCGTGCCGGCGCCCAGCACGCCCACCTTGCGGATCGGGATCCTGGGCGTGTCGGCGGAAAGACCGTCGATCTTCGCTGCGGCGCGCTCGGCGAAGAAGACGTGGCGGAGCGCTTTCGATTGATCGCTTCGGACGAGCTGCGCGAACAGATCGCGCTCGCGGGCGATGCCTTGCTCGAACGGCAGTTCGACCGCTGCCCTCACGGCCTGGATGCACGCTTCCGGCGCCTCCAGGTTGCGGATGCGGCGCGCATTCTCCTGGCGGAAGCGGTCGAACAGCTCCGGATCCCGCGCGGCCTCCTCGATCCTGTCGGTGCGCCGGCTGGCGCGGGGATGGTCGCTTCGTCCGGCGACCTCTCGTGCCAAGGCGATTGCATCACATTCGAGGCTGTCCTCGGAGGCGAGCCGGTCGACCAGGCCGATTTCCTTCGCACGCCGCGCGGGGATCGGCTCGCCCGTGACGATCAACGGCAGCGCCTCGGCGACGCCGACGATGCGCGGCAGGCGCTGTGTCCCGCCCGCGCCCGGTAGGATGCCGAGCTTCACTTCGGGAAGCCCGAGCCTCGCCGAAGGAACGGCGATGCGGTAGTGACAGCCCAGCGCCACCTCGAGGCCGCCGCCCAAGGCAGTGCCGTGCATTGCGGCAACAACCGGCTTGGCGCTGCTCTCGATCGTATCCACCACCTCGCCGAGCCCCGGCCCGGCCCTTCCCTGGCCGAACTCGGTGATGTCGGCGCCGGCGAAGAAGGTCCTTCCCTCTCCCCTGATCACCACCGCCTTCACGTCCGGATCATCGCCGGCCTCTCGAATAGCCTCGACCAGGCCTGCCCGCACCGGCTGCGACAGCGCATTCACGGGCGGGTTGTTCGACACCACGACCAGCACCTCGCCGTCCTTTCGGGTGGTGATTGGGGACATCTGCCTCTCCGGTCAGCAATAGGAGCGCGTGAGCGCCGAATAGATGAGGGTCTTGATCTCGCGGCGTATCGGGTAGCTGCTCGACGGCATGAGCTGGGTCATGAATACCATCGTGAGCCGCTCGACCGGATCGACGAAGAAGGCCGTCGAGTACATGCCGCCCCAGTAGAACTCGCCCTTAGAACCCGGCACCATCGTCCGCGGCGGATCGATGTTGACCGCGAAGCCGAGCCCGAAGCCTGCCCCTGCATTGGCCGCTTCGCTGAAGAGCGAGCGGGACATCTGCGTGAGGTCAGCCCCGCCGGGCAGGTGGTTGGCCGTCATCAGCTGGATCGTCTTTGGGCTGACGATGCGGACACCATCGAGCTCCCCGCCGTTCACCAGCATGGTGCAGAAACGGTGATAATCCGCAGTGGTGGAAAGAAGGCCGCCGCCACCGGACTGGAAGCTGGGCGGCGTACTCCAGGCGCTCTTCTCGGCCGGATCGTTGAGGATGCGTCCGTGCTTTGGATGCTTGAGGTAGGCGTCCGTCAGCCGGTCAAGCTTTTCGGGCGGGCAATGAAATGCCGTATCCACCATCTTGAGCGGCTCGAAGATGCGGGTGCGGAAGAACTCGCCAAGGCTCATTCGGGAAAGCCGCGCGACGACGACGCCGAGCACGTCGGTTGCGACCGAATAATTCCATGCCTCTCCGGGCTCGAACTCCAGCGGGATCCCGGCGAGCGTCGCAATGAACCGATCGTTATCGTGGGCGGTACGAAGCGCGTCCAGCTTGGCCTCCCGGTAGGCGGCGTCGACATTGGTGC
>JALYGI010000496.1 GCA_030777185.1 Pseudomonadota bacterium | reverse complement strand
GGTGACATTCAGGTCGGACCGGGGAAAGCTGTATCGCTGGACTCCGCCGGCCTGTGCTGCCCCGCTACGCCCGAATGCAGCGTCCACCTGCTGCCAATTCGGGGCGGCAACAGCGCCTGTGGCGATGAAGAAGCTGGCGGCTATGGCGATGGCGAAGCGGGTTTTCATGCATAATCTCCTAGGGGGCGGCAAGCCGCCCTTGCAGAACAACGGCCGTGCAGGGTCGGATCATCTGCGCGGCGTGATCCTCAGCAAGCTTCCGTTTGCGGCATCGGTGAGCACGTAAAGCGCGCCGTCGGGCCCCTGCACGACTTCGCGGATGCGGGCGTTGCGGTCGGTCAGCAGGCGCTCTTCGCCGGCCACACGATCGCCATTCATCACCAGACGCACCAGCGCCTTGCTGGACAAGCCGCCGATGAAGACGTTTCCGCGCCATTCAGGGAAAAGGTCGCCGGAATAGATCACCATGCCCGACGGCGAAATGACCGGATCCCAATAATATAGGGGCTGCTCCATGCCCCGGGCCTGAGTGGTTTTGTGGATCGGCGCGCCCGAATATTCCTCGCCATAGCCGATCGTGGGCCAGCCATAATCCTTGCCCGCTTCCGGCCGGTTCAATTCGTCGCCGCCGCGCGGACCCATTTCCACTTCCCACAGCCGGCCTCGGGCGTCGAGGGCCGCGGACAGGATGTTGCGATGGCCCGAGGACCAGATTTCAGGCCGCGCACCCTGCCGGCCGACGAACGGATTGTCGCGAGGCACGCTGCCGTCGGGATTGATGCGGACGATCTTGCCGAAATGGCTGTCCAGCCGCTGCGCCTGCACGCGGCCCGGGAGGATCGAGCGTTCGCCAAGCGTCACGAACAGCTTGCCGTCGGGCGCCCAAACCATGCGGCCGCCGGCGTGCAGGGTGGATTCCAGCGTCGGCTGCATGCGAAACACCACCTGGACATTCTCGACCCGCGGCTGCGGGCCCTCGACCAGCCGTCCGCGCGCGACCGCGAGGCCGTTTCCGCCCTCGCGAGGCTCGTAATAGGTCCAATAGATCTGGCGGCTGCGGCGGAAATCGGGAGCGAGTTCCACGTCGAGCAAGCCGCCCTGACCGCGGGCGTCCACGCGTGGCAGGCCCGATGCCGGTGCGGACTTGGCGCCTGCCGCGGTGACGATCCGGAGTCCGCCCGGCTTTTCGGTCACCAGCATACGGCCGTCCGGCAAGAACGCGATCGCCCAGGGCTTGTTGAAGCCGCTCGCAATCTCCGTGACCTGCAGCGCGGTGCGGGTCTTCACCGCCGGCGCGCGGGTTTGGCCGGGAAAGGCGGGCTGGAATTCAGGGACGCTCTTCGGGCCGGTCTCCACCGGCGCGCCGCGAGGGGCGGTAGCTTCTTCCCGCGGCCGGCTCTGCTCCTTCGATCCTCCGCCCGGGGCCAGATTGCCGGATTGCGGGCCTTGTTTCTGTGCCCCCGCGCCTCCGCAGGCGATGAGCGCGGTGACGGCGGCGGCGGTCATCAAAGCCCGCATGGATGATCTCCTGTGTTTTCCGGGGCCGTGCAAAGCAGCCGCTCCCATGCCAAAGCTGCAGGAGCGGCTATGGTTCCGGACTCCCAAAGACGAGCGGCTCCCGCCAGCGTCCATCCAGCGAACCCCTTCAGAGCTTGACAAACGCCACCGCATTGTTCGGGTTCATCGGGATGACGAGCTGGTTTGCCCCCGCGTCGAAGCACATCGATGCCGCGCTCGGGATGCCGGTTGCGATGAGCTCGGCCGGACGGCCGGGGCGGATCCGCTGCACTCCGCCGAGCAGCACGCTGCTTATGTACTTGGTGCCGTCGCGCATGATCACCAGGCCGTCATTGCCCGATTGCGCCGCCTGCTCCGTCTTGATGAGAGCGCCGTTCGGGGAGAAGGTGAAAATAGCAGTGCTTCCCATGTTCACCACGACGAGGTTGCCGTCACCGTCAATCGCGATCCCGTTCGGAAGCGACAGCGGCGCGCCGTCGATCAGCACGCTAACCTTGCGGTCCGGGCTGATCTTGTAGACGCGCATCGGCGTCTGCCCGTCGCGGCTGCCCGTCTGCGTGGCAAAGATGGTTCCGTCCCGCGCTACGGCGATGTCGTTGAGCCATTGCGAACCCGGGACCTTGATCTCGCCCGACGGCGCGCCCGTGGCGACATCGAACATGCGAATGACGGACACGCGCGGCGCCCCGTCGGCGGTGCCGCCATCGCTGTCTGCAAGGTAGAGCTTGCCTGCGTGGATATCGCTTCCGAACGGCTGGTTGAGCACCAGGCCGTTGCGGTTAACTCCGATCCACCGCGCGGTGTGGACTGAGCCATCCGAGTTCAGCAGCGATACGAAGCCGTCGTTCGGCACCTCGTTCTGCGCGGCTCCGCGATTGACGACCATGATGAGCTTGCGGGTGGCGTCATAAGAGCAGCTCTCGGCGCTGACGACGCCGCCATAGACTTTGACGTTCCGTGACATCGGGCTGTACTTGCCCTCGATCGTAACCCCGAGTGGCTTTCCCGCCTCGAACGGCAGAGGCGCCGCCGCACCGGGCGCGGCCCCAGGCGGCTGCTGGGCAGAAGCTGGGGCGATGACAGCGCAGGCGGCAGCGGCCATCGCGATAAATAGTCTCATCTTCCCTCCGATCCCTAAGAAGGGGCCGTTCCACTTCTCTCTCAGGGGTTGTGCGCCTCTTGGCTACGCTCGGGCAATAGCCGAAAGCCGCCCCGAAAAAATACCAGCACCTGAGCCTGTTTGTCCTCGCGACTTCCCTCCCAGTCGGAGTGTCCCGGAACTGCTTGACCGGTTCCGGGAGTCGGTTGAATCTATGACCGGAGCGAATTCGCTGCGGGCAAAGTTCCGCCGGGGTTCAAGCGTCCGTCCGGCAACTTCGAAGAGGTGACATGCCTTATATCGGATTCTTCTTTGGCCGCCCCTCGCGGCTTCTCCTCC
>JALYGI010000495.1 GCA_030777185.1 Pseudomonadota bacterium | reverse complement strand
GGCTGAATCAGCCTGATCCGTGAATCAAGGTCTCAATCATATGAAAAGGGCCTGATTCATGCCTTCGGTGGAAGCGCCTAGCGCTACCACCTCAATCGATCAGTCCTTAGAGCCTTTCCCGCCAAGGCGGAGTCGCCTTGTCGGATCAGAAAGGCTCCAGATCATTTTTGGAGATGATCAGGTCGCCATGCCCGCGGCATGGCTACGGATTGCCGGGGGCAATCCGTACCTGATCATTCCCGGCCGAAAATTAAGTAGGTGCGCAGTCCCCCGGACTGCGCAGCCATGCCGGGGGGGCATGGCGACCTACTTAATGGTTCCCACTTTTTCGGGAAGTGCTCTAGTCGCAGGCGAGATGAAGCTTCCAAGCGATCCAGGCGGCGATCGGGCTCGCCACGACGACCAGCAGCAGGGTCTCGCCAACCGACACGCCCGCCTGAACGAGGCCGGTCAGGAGCAGCGCGGAGACCACCATCGCACCTGAATTGACGATGTTGTTCGCGGCCACCGTGCGTGCCGTTTCAGACTTCGGCACGGTCGTCGTGAGGAAGGCATAAAGGGGCACGACGAACATGCCGCCGGCCACCGCGACACCGAACAGATCGAACATCACCCATCCCGCCTGGCCGATCACGGCGAAGCTCCTGAGATCCAGGAGCGGACCCTCCGATACAGGCCAGTCGAGCGTGTTCCAATAAAGGTGAAGCACGAACAGACCCATCGCAATCGCTGCCGCGGGGGAATATTTGGCGAGAACTCGGCCGGCCAGGAGACGGTTGATCAGCACCGAGCCGACGGCGACGCCAACCGAGAAGATGGCGAGGAAGAGCGTCGCTACCTCTTCGTTGGCGTGGAACACGTTCTTGACCAGCGGCGGGAATTGCGCGGCGAGGATCGCGCCCATCGCCCAGAAGAAACTGATCGCGCCGATTGCAAGGAACAGCCGGGGGATGTGCAGGGTGGCGTTCACCAGCCGGATGGAGGCGCGGATGATGTGCCAGTCCATCTTGAGCGGCGGCGCGTCCGGCTCGGGCGGGGCAGGGGGCACCATTCCGCCGATCAAGCGGCCGACCAGCGCCACGATCAGCACGGCTCCTGCGGCGATTTCGCCATGTTCCCGGCCGAGCAGGCCGCCGGTAATGGTGCCAAGCAGGATCGCCCCATAAGTGCCCGCCTCGACGAGGCCGGTGCCGCCCAGCACCTCGTCGGGTCTCAGATGCTGAGGCAGCACCGCATATTTGATCGGGCCGAAGAAGCTCGAATGCACGCCCATCGCGAACAAGGCGGCGAGCAGGAGCGGGATATTGTGGAGCAGGAGACCCGCCGCCCCGCCGATCATGATGAAAACCTCCGCCATCTTCACGAACCGGATGATGCGCGCCTTGTCCATCGAATCCGCCAGCTGGCCGGCCAGCGCGGAGAAGATGAAGAAGGGAAGGATGAAGAGGCCGCCCGCAACCGCGTTGAACGTCGCTTCCTTGGTTTCGTCATTGTAGATGGCGTAGGTCGCCAGGATCACCATCGCCGATTTGTACAGATTATCGTTGAAGGCGCCGAGGAATTGCGTGGCGAAGAGCGGCAGGAAACGGCGCCGCCCGAGCAGGCTCAAAGATGCTTGCATGAGCTTTTAAAGACCGGCTTCGACCGCGCAGAATACCATAGGGGCCGGGTCATAGCGGCTAATCCGTCCACGTCCAGCGGCAGAACGTGTCTCCCCTTGCGAAGCGGCTTCGTCTAGAGGGTGCGCGATGCTGACGCTCCCCAACCTCCTCACCCTGTCACGCATCCTCGCAGTTCCGCTGCTGGTGTTCCTGCTGTGGAAGCCGGGCTGGCTTGATTATGCCATCACCTTCGGCCTCTACTGCCTGGTCGGCATCACCGATTATTTCGACGGCTATCTGGCACGCACGCAAGGGACGGTGTCGCGCCTTGGCGTGTTCCTCGATCCGATCGCCGACAAAATCATGGTGGTGGCGGTGATCGTGATGCTGATCTCGACTCGCAAGGCAAGCGGCGTACCGGTCATCCACGATCTCCACATCGTTCCCGCTTTGGTGATCCTCCTGAGGGAGATCACCGTCTCCGGGCTGCGCGAATTCCTGGCCGGGCTTCAAGTTTCGGTGCCGGTGAGCCAGCTGGCCAAGTGGAAGACCACCTTCCAGCTGGTCGCGCTCGGCGCGCTCATCCTCGGCGGGGCGCTCGAGCAGTGGCCCTGGGTGCACGATGTCGGCCTGGCAAGCCTGTGGGCGGCCGCGATCCTGACCCTGGTCACCGGCTGGGATTATCTACGCGTCGGCCTCAAACATATGGACTAGGGATGGGGCTTCAGAACGGCTCCGCCGTCGGGAGTTGCTCGTTTCTCAGAATGTTACCCTCACGTCGTGGGGATCAGCACCCCGTTCAGGACGTGCATCACGCCATTCGAATTCCTCACATCGGCGATGCGGACCTCGTTGCGGTTGCCATGAATGTCCGCCACCAGGATCGTATTGCCGTCCATCGACACCCGGATCGGCGTTCCCTCCACCGTCCGGTAGGTTGCAACGCCGCCGCCCGCCCTGACGTCCGCCGCGATCTGGGTGCGCGTCTTAGCACCGGGGACAACATGATATCTCAAGAGCCGCCCGAGCAGCCACTTGTTGGAGGGGTCCATCAGCGACGTCACCGTTCCGTTCGGCAAGCGCCCGAACGCCTCGTCGGTGGGCGCGAAGAAGGTGAAGGAACCGGCGTCCGCAAAGGTGGATTCAAGCCCCGCCGCCCGGACCGCCGAGATGAAAGTGGTGTGCTCCTTCGAATTGGCCGCATTCCGCACCAACGGAAGAGCGGGATCCATGGGCGATCCGCCGACGCTCGGATTTGCTTCGGACTTGCCGGCGAGAGCCGGTCCCGGCTTTTCCGTCCCGGGAGCGGCGCACCCGGCGATCGGCAGGAGAAGGGCGGCGCAGAAAAGGGCTCTTAACCTCGGCTCGGAACCTCTGTGTGCATGAAGCGGCGCAGTTTCAAGCATCTGTCTCTCAGAGTCTGCTTGCGAATGCGGTTCCGGCGCCGAGCCCGAGAAATGCGCTCTTGAACGCATTTCCAAGCAGACTCTCAGGCGACCGACTTCAGCGCATCGGAGAGGAGCTGGAATTCCTTTTCCCGCGGGCTGCTCTTGCGCCAGATGAG
>JALYGI010000494.1 GCA_030777185.1 Pseudomonadota bacterium | reverse complement strand
CGGGGCGAGATGGCGCTCCACTCGGACGTCGACATCGCCTTCGTGACGCCCTGGAAGCCGACGAGCTGGACCGAGCAGACGGTCGAGGCGATGCTCTACATGCTTTGGGATCTGGGGCTGAAGGTCGGCCCCTCGACCCGGTCGGTGGACGAGATGATCCATCTCGCCCGCAGCGATCACACGATCCGCACGGCGATTTTGGAATCCCGCTACATCTGGGGGGACGAGAAGCTTTTCGACGAGGCGCATGGCCGCTTCTGGAAGGAGGTCGTGGCCGGCAACGTGCAAAAATTCGTGTCCGAGAAGCTCGAGGAGCGGAACGCCCGCCACAAGCGCATGGGCGACAGCCGCTACGTGGTGGAGCCCAACATCAAGGAGGGGAAGGGCGGTCTCCGCGATCTCCACACATTGTTCTGGATCGGGAAATATGCCTACCAGGTGCGCTCCGCCCCGGAGCTGGTCGATAAGGGGCTTCTCTCGCCCGATGAGCTCCGTCAGTTCCAGAAAGCCGCGCGGTTCCTATGGGCGGTCCGTTGCCACCTCCACCTCATCACGGGGCGCGCCGAGGAGCGGCTGACCTTCGATTATCAGCGGGAGATCGCCGAGCGCATGAACTATGCGAACCGGCCGGGAAAATCGCCGGTCGAGCGCTTCATGCAGCATTATTTCCTGCACGCTAAGACGGTGGGCGACCTTAGCGGCGTCTTCCTCGCCCATCTCGACGAGACATTCGCCCGCGCCGGCCGCCGCTTCGGGCTGCCCGCGCTCCGGCGCCGCCCCCGCAAGCTCGAGGGTTTCGTTCTCGACCGCGGGCGGCTGGCGCTCCCCAGTGACGGCTTCTTCGCCGAAGACCGGGTGCGGCTCATCCAGATCTTCGCGCTCGCCGACAAATACGGGCTGGAGATCCATCCGCTCGCGATGCGCGCCGCGGGCCGCGATTCCAAGCTCATCGACAACGAGGTCCGGGCCGATCCTCGCGCCAATGCTTTGTTCCTCGACGTGCTGACCTCGCCGCGGAATCCCGAGACGGTGCTCAGGTGGATGAACGAGGCCGGGATCTTCGGCCGCTTCGTTCCTGATTTCGGCCGCGTCGTCGCCCAGATGCAGTTCGATATGTACCACCATTATACGGTCGACGAGCATTCGATCCGCGCCATCGGGCTGCTCTCCCGGATCGAGCGCGGCGAGCTCCGCGAGGACCATCCGCTCGCCTCGGTCCTCATCAAGCGCATCGCCTCGCGCCGCGTGCTCTACGTGGCCGTTCTCCTCCACGACATCGCCAAGGGCAGGGGCGGCGATCACAGCCAGCTTGGGGCCGAGGTCGCGCGAACGCTCTGCCCGCGCTTCGGCCTCAGCGATGCGGAGACCGAAGCCGTCGCTTGGCTGGTGCGCTGGCACCTCCTCATGTCGGCCACAGCCTTCAAGCGCGATTTGGCCGACCCGAAAACGATCACCGACTTCGCCGCGCAGGTGAAGAGCATCGAGCGCCTCCGGCTCCTTCTCCTGCTCACCGTCGTCGACATCCGGGCCGTCGGCCCAGGCGTCTGGAACAGCTGGAAGCGCCAGCTCCTGACCGAGCTGTTCAATTCCGCCGAAGAGATGCTCCTCCTCGGCCACAAGCAGAGCGGACGGCGCGAGCGGGTGGCGGCGACCCAGGCAGAGCTTGCCGGCCGCCTCGGCTG
The DNA here is from genome assembly GCA_030777185.1 of Pseudomonadota bacterium. Classification (GTDB taxonomy): domain Bacteria; phylum Pseudomonadota; class Alphaproteobacteria; order Sphingomonadales; family Sphingomonadaceae; genus Allosphingosinicella. The sequence goes on along the minus strand of JALYGI010000494.1, from coordinate 5,537 downwards.
GGAAGAAAGCCGGTTCGCGCGCCTCACCTGGCGAATGCCGGACGCCTATTGGATATCCGAACCGACCGATGTGCTTGAGCAGAATGCGCGTTTCGTCGACAGAGCCGACCGGGCGCCTGCAGCGGTGAAGCCGCTCTCGATCAGCATCCATGGTGAACGCGGAGCGACCCTGCTTACCGTCTACACGCCCGATCAGCCCGGCCTCTTCTACCGGCTCGCCGCGGCGATCAGCCTCGCTGGAGGCAACATCATCGATGCGCGCATCCACACCTCAAGCGACGGCATGGCGCTCGACAATTTCCTCATTCAGGACGTGACCGGAACGCCGTTCGACGATCCCCACCAGCTGGAGCGCCTAGAGCAGAGCGTGCTCGGCGCGCTCGGGGGGCAGGAGCCGCTTACCGCCCGGCTCGAGGAAAAGCCGCTGCCGCTCCTCCGTGCCGGCGCCTTCGACATCCGCCCGGCTGTGTTCGTCGATAACCAGGCGTCGAGCCGCTACACGGTGATCGAGGTGAATGCCCGCGACCGCCCGGCGCTGCTGAGCGCATTGGGCGAGGCGATCTTTCAGTCGAAGCTGCGCATCCATTCCGCGCATATCGCGACCTATGGGGAGCGGGCCGTGGACGTCTTCTACCTCACCGATCGGGAGGGCGCGAAGCTCGTCCATCCGGCCAAGTTAAGAGCGCTCCAGTCAAAGCTTCTTCGCGCCGCCGGCGAACCGCGCCGTCTTTCTGGGAATCGAGAGGCGGCCTGACAAGAAAAGGCCCCCGCCTCGCCGGCAGGGGCCCCTTCCACCGTGTCGATAGATCAGAAGCGACCGCGGAGCGTGATGCCATAGGTGCGCGGCTCGGCAAGGAAGCTCGAGAATATCTGCCGCCCGCCCGGGAATTGCGGATCAACAAACGGTGCGCCGGCCGCGCCCGCCTGGAAGGGCGAGTTGAATGCGACCTGCTGGTAATCGATGTCGAACAGGTTTTGCGCCCAGAGTTCGACCGCCCACCGCTCGTCGGGGCCACGCAGGCCGACCCGCGCGTTCACCAGCGCATAGCTGTCCTGCTCCTTCTGCGGAAAGAGGTCAGAACCGGTATTATAGTCGCTCGTCAGACGGGTATCGACGTAGAACAGGCCCGAAAGGCCGGACGTGCCGATCTCCGGAGTCCATGCGAGAGAGGAGGTGACCACGACCTCGGGCGCATTGGACAGATTGTCGCCCGGCAGCTTGCGCAATGCCGGATCGAGCGGCGCCCCTCGCCTGTTGCCGACAAGATTGTCGCGGTAGGATGTGTCGGCATAAGTGACGCCGAGACCGACGTTGACGTCCCGCATCGGCCGCAGCGATGCTTCAACTTCCACGCCCTGGGACCGGACGCCGTAGCTCACGTCATCGGCGGGGCAGGCTCCGGTTGCCGGGCTAAGGTCGCGGTCGCCGCCACCAAGGTCGTTGTTGCAGCCGTTGATCGTCTGCACGAGGAAAACGGTGCCGTTGAAGGTGTTGAGCTGGAAGTTCGTGAACTGCTGCCGGAATATCGCGACGTTCACGCTGAACGGGCGGGTGGAGTATTTCAGGCCGAGTTCGAAGGCGTCGTTGATCTCGGGATCGAACTGCAAATTCCCGACCAGCGCCTGTGCTCCACCAACTCGGGAGAATGGCAGGATTGGCGACTTCAGAGCCGAGCGATCGAGGTTGAAGCCGCCCGATTTATAGCCGCGCGAATAGCTTCCGTAGAGAAGCAGATCCTGATTGGGCTTCCAGGAAAGAACGCCGGTACCGGTGAACTCGTCTTCGTTGCGGCGATCTCGGATCGACACTCCGTTCAGTTCGGCAGTCGAGTTGCCTTGGCAGGCGAGGCCGATCAAAGCTCCTGCTATCCCCGCAAGTGCCGGATTGGCCAGGAATGGAAGAAGCGCCGCCTGCTGTGCCGGACAGGCAGTGTTGTTGTTGCCGAACGTGGCGCTGAAGCGCTTGCGCTCGTTGGTGTAACGAGCCCCGAGGGTCACATCCAGGGTATCGGTGATATGGAAGATGTTGTGCGTGAAGAAGGCGTAGTTGCGGCTGTTCTGGAAATAGCGGTCGATCGTGGTGCCTCGATCGTTGATCGAATCGAGCCGGTCGAAGCCCGCGAAGATGATCGGTGAGGCGGCGCCGAACACTGGCGGCCGTGCAGCAAGACAGCCGGGCGATCGCGGCGAATAAAGCGCGGAGAGCCCGCCGGCGGAGACGACGCGGCAGGTTGCAAAGCGTCCATATTGCGCCCCGAACCGGAGATTGTCGGTCGCGGTCAGGTCCTCATCTGTGAAGAATCCGCCGATCAGCCAGTCGAGCCGTTCCCCAAACAACGTGCCCTGTAGCCTAAGCTCCTGGGTGAAGGTCTCGAAGCGCCGCGAGGCGCCGCCGTCCGTCGCGCGGTAGAGGATATCCACCGTGCTATAGTCGGTGTCGGACCCTTGAGCGTTCTTGTAATCGCGATAAGCGGTGATCGACGTGAGAGTGACTGCGCCAAGCTCCCAGTTCGCCTCGAGCGAAACGCCCTTGTCCTCGGTATCGCCTTGGTAGCCGCGACCGGGGGTGACATAGATGTTGCGGCTGAACGGGTTTCGGAAAGCCGCAAGGTCCTGGCCCAAATCGCGAAGCACGTTGATGATGTTGTTGCCGTTCGGATTGGGCACGCCCCCGACGAGGAACGGCGAGACCGGCTCGTTCAGGTTTCCGATCAGCGGATTGATTTCCCGGCTGACATAAACGGCGCCGCAGCATTTCTCCTCGCGCTTGGTGTAGTCGCCGATCAAGCGGAAGGAGAGCGCGTCGCTCGGCTCGAACAGGAGCTGTCCGCGCAGGAAGTAGCGGTCGCGATCGTTGACGTCGGTGCGGTTGTTGATGTCGCGGTAGAAGCCGTCGCGCTTGACATAGACGCCGTCCAGCCGAGCCGCGATCGTTTCGGTGAGCGGCCCGGTGACGCTGCCGGACGCGCGCATGAAGTCGTAATTGCCGTAGGTGAGTTCGCCGTTCGCGCCGAACGTGAACGCAGGCCGTTTGCTGATGATGTGGATTAGGCCGGCTGACGCGTTGCGGCCGAACAAAGTGCCCTGCGGACCGCGCAGAACCTCGACCCGCTCGATCTCGCCAAGCTCATTCAAACCGATGCCGCTGCGCGAGCGGTAAACGCCGTCGATGAACACGGCGACCGAGCTTTCGAGGCCTGGATTGTCGCCGACCGTACCGACGCCGCGTATACGTGCCGAGCCGTTGGCCTCGGTTCCTGTCGAGGAGACAAGCAGCGAGGGCGCGACCTGGTTCAGTTGCCGGATATCGTTGGCGCCAGTGTTTTCGAGTGTTTCTGCGGTGACCGCGGAGATTGCCAGCGGAACGTCGGCAAGTGCTTCGGCGCGCCGCGTCGCAGTGACGATGATGTCGCCCTGCGCCATTCCGCCTTCGCTGTCCTCGGTACCGGCAGCCTCGGCGACGGGCGCCCCCGTCGCGGTCGCCTGCGACCCCTCCTGAGGGGGGTTCTCCTGTGCGGTTGCCGGCGCGGCAAGCGCCAACAGCCCAGCCGACAGCAACCAAGCGGACTTTCTCATAACCTCTCCCCAATGATCGACCCATTTTTGGGTTTGGCGCGAAGCTACTGAAAAGCCGGCCGGCCTGCCAGCCGAAAACCGCGGTTTCCCGCCGCGGGCAAGCCTTTGGTTGTATTTGAGCAACAAATCCGCGGCGCTGATAAGCGCAGCTTTCAAGGCCAACCGAACTTGCCGTTACGGAAATCGAGGCTGAGCCCCGTGCCCGGAGCTAAGGGGGAGCCAAGGAGCTTATTTCGGCGCGAGCACCATCAGCATCTGCCGGCCTTCCATGCGCGGATGCTGTTCGACCTTGGCGGCCTCGTTGGTGTCGGACTGCACCCGCTGGAGCAGCTGCATGCCGAGCTGCCCATGCGCCAGCTCGCGGCCGCGGAAGCGCAACGTCACCTTCACCTTGTCGCCTTCGCCGAGGAACTTCTGGATCGACTTCATCTTGGTGCCGTAATCGTGATCGTCGATATTCGGACGCATTTTGATCTCCTTGATCTCCTGCGTCTTCTGGTTCTTGCGGGCGGCATTGGCCTTTTTCTGAGCCTCGTACTTGAACTTGCCGATGTCGAGGAACTTGGCGACGGGCGGATCGGCATTGGGAGAAATCTCAACCAGGTCGAGGCCGACTTCGGCGGCCTGCTCGATCGCTTCCCGGGTGAACATCACCCCCAGATTTTCACCATTTTCGTCGATCACCCGCACCTTGGGCGAGCTGATGAACTCGTTGAATCGGGGGCCGTTCATCGGCGGCGCGGTGGGGCGCCTTATCATCGGGGGGCGTATAGCAGTGTCTCCTGGTTGCCGTTTGGAACCAGAACCTAGTGAATCGCGCGCGAAATTGGAAGGCGGAGCGAAGGATTCCTCTTCAATTTCGCCGCCCTGTTGCCGTTCAGCCGCGAGGGGCGATGATGAAGCTTACCGCAGATCGGGCGGCACCGCCTCCCGCTCCAAGCGCTCCACCAGCGCATCGAGCCCCAGCACCTCCTGCCGCGCCTCGCTTCCGAGCACCCGAAGCGCCACCGTCCGCTCCTCCGCTTCGCGTTTGCCCAGCACAAGCAAGTTCGGGACCTTCTTGAGGCTGTGCTCGCGGACCTTGTAGTTGATCTTCTCGTTGCGAAGATCGGTCTCGACCCTCAGCCCCGCCTTGCGAAGCTCGGCCGCGACCTGCTCGGCATAATCATTCGCATCGGAAACGATCGTCGCGACCACCGCCTGCACCGGCGTCAGCCATACGGGCAGCTTGCCCGCATAATGTTCGATGAGGATGCCGATGAACCGCTCGAACGTGCCGAGGATCGCGCGGTGGAGCATTACCGGGCGGTGCCGCTCCCCATCCTCTCCGACATAGGAGGCGTCGAGCCGCTCGGGCAGCACGGTGTCGGCCTGAATGGTGCCGACCTGCCACGTCCGTCCGATCGCATCGGTCAGGTGGAATTCGAGCTTGGGCGCGTAGAAAGCACCCTCGCCCGGCAGTTCCTCCCAGCCATAGTCGGGGGTTGCCCGGCCGGCGACCCGCACTGCCTCGCGCAGGATCTGCTCGGCTTTGTCCCAATCCTCGTCGGAGCCGAAGCGCTGCTCCGGCCGAAGCGCGAGCTTGATCGCATATTGCTCGAAGCCGAGATCGCGGTAGACGCTGTCGAGCAGGTCACAAAAGGCGACGATCTCAGCGACCAGCTGGTCTTCCCGGCAGAAGATGTGGGCGTCGTCCTGCGTGAACTGGCGCACCCGCATGATGCCGTGAAGGGCGCCGTGCGGCTCGTTGCGGTGGCAGACGCCATATTCGGACATCCGGATCGGCAGATCGCGGTAGCTGGTGATGCCCTGCTTGAAGATCAGCACATGGGCGGGGCAATTCATCGGCTTCAGCGCCATGAGGTCGCCGGTCCCGGCGAGCACCGGCTTGTCCTCTTCGGTCGAAGGGATTTCGTCCGGAACGACGAACATGTTCTCGCGATATTTGCCCCAATGGCCGG
>JALYGI010000493.1 GCA_030777185.1 Pseudomonadota bacterium | reverse complement strand
GATCGCCCCTGGTCTGCTCGCGCACCAGCTCCAGGAAGAGGGTTAACGGCCGGGGTCTGTGTTGCGGCGCGGCAGGCTTTGGTGCTAGGCTCGTCGCCTTGCCCTCGGAGGGATCCAACATGCCTTCTGCGCCCGGTGATGACGTCGTCATCATCAAGAAATACGCCAACCGGCGGCTCTATAACACCGAAAGCTCAACCTACATCACGCTCGAGCATCTGGCGGGGATGGTCAGGGCAAAGCGCGAGTTCAAGGTGGTCGACGCCAAGACTGGCGAGGACATCACTCACAATGTGCTGACCCAGATCATCATGGAGGAGGAAGCGCGCGGCACCACGATGCTGCCGGTGAATTTCCTGCGCCAGCTGATCGGCATGTATGGCGACAACATGCAATCGATGGTGCCGCAATATCTGGAGGAGTCGCTCGCCGCCTTCCAGCGCAACCAGTCCCAGTTCCGCGATGCCATGGCGGGCGCGTTCACCGGCGGACCGTTCGCGGAGCTAGCCCGGCGCAACATGGAGATGTTCCAGGCGGCAGCGGCCGGCGCCAAATCAAAGAGCGAGCCCGCACCGGACGAGACCAAGGCGGAGCTTGCGGAGCTTCGCGAGCAGCTCGCCGCGCTGCAGGAGAAGCTCAACAAGCTCGGCGGCTGATACGCCCCTGCAAAGTGGTACTTTTGGGAGACCTCGAACAGGGGATTAGGGGCTAGCGCGGCTTGACGAACTTCAGCGTCATTCGGTCGCTCTCGCCGATCGCGAGATATTTCTCGCGGTCCTGGTCCTTGAGGCGGAGCGTCGGGGGGAGCGTCCAGACGCCCTGAGGCCAATCGGCAGTGTCCTTGGGATTGGCGTTGATCTCGGACGACCCGGCGAAGCGGAAGCCGGCGCCCTCGGCGAGGCGGCGGACGGTAGACGTCTTCAAGTAGCCGCTCGAGCGCTCGCGGGCGGTGTCGGCACTCTCGGGCAGGCGGTGGTCGACCACGCCGAGGGTGCCGCCGGGCTTCAGCATCGCGTAGATCTGGCGGAACGCATCCTCGGCAAAGGGCGTGTCGCCCATCATCCAATTGTGGACATTGCGGAAGGTGAGGACGACGTCGGCTGTACCCGCGGGCACGGGCGTGCCGCCTGCCGCCATCGGGAAGGTGGCGATCCGGACCCGGCCGTAGGCGGCGGGATTGGCGGCGACAAAGGCCTGGAACCGCTCGGTGCCGCGGCCGGCGGGGGTGGCGGCATAATAAACCCCGCGCTCGGCCAGATAGGGCGCCAGGATCTCGGTATACCAGCCGCCGCCGGGCCAGATCTCGACCACCGTGTCGGTAGGATCGACGCCGAAGAAGGCGAGCGTCTCGGCCGGATGGCGATAACGGTCGCGGGCTAGATTGGCGGGGGTGCGGTTCGGCGCGGCCAGGGCGGCCGCGAGCGCGGCGCGCGAGGAAGCAGCGGCGGAAGCGGAGGCTGGGCGCTCGTCACCCGACATGGTGCAGCCGGCGGCGAGGGCGGCGGCGGCCCCAATCAGACCGAGACGAAAAAGGAACTGGCGCTTCATCTTGCTCTCCCTATGGAAATCCCCACCAAGTGGTACTTGGCGGGGGCCCCGGAAAGCCGGCTAAGGCATCCGAGATTTTCCTGAAGCTCATGGGGCAAGCGGAATGACGACACAAGCCGGCCTTTGGACGCTTTCCGGGATGCTTCTGGTGCTGGCGGTGGTGGCGGGCTTCGCCGAGCATCGCCGCACCCGCCGCCGCAACCTCGACCAGCCGGGCTGGGTGCCGTGGATGCTGATCCAGGTGCTGGCCGGGCTCGGCGCGGTGGTGGCGGCGGTGCTGGCGCTGAAGGGGTAGCGGAGCTTCCGCAGGCCAGGACCAAAGTCGTGCCGGACGATCGGCTCGGACTTGAACAAAGTTGGCTCCACCTCAGACGAGTGACGCTGCCGGGCCTCTCCGCCTTACGCGGCTGGCCGGTGCGGGAGGATCATTGTTTTCAGCGGATCCTTCTCGACGCGCTGTGCGGGGGCGCGTGGTATGATCATGTGAAGGACCGACCGGCCTATCAGCGGATGGAGATCGAGCGGCTGGCGGCAGCGGTGACGCTCGGGCAAAGCATCGCGGCCGGGGACGAGGATCTTCGGGCGCTCAACGCGCAGTCGCTCGCCTGGCGGCGGGGTAGGTGAGGGGAGCCGCCGCGGTCACAGCGAATGGAAGGCAGGAAAGAAGGTGAGCCCGGAAAAATTGCGGGGTGACGGTAAGGAAGTCACCGGCGCGAACTGAAATGAGGTGGATCCTTAAGCGGCTTCCGGG
>JALYGI010000492.1 GCA_030777185.1 Pseudomonadota bacterium | reverse complement strand
GAACATGGATGCCGGGCTCGATGGGATCGCCATTGATTTGCCCGCACTGGACGTGAAGCCGACCCACAGAGCCTTCCTGCCGCTCAACATTCGCGTCAAGGACCCGCTCTGGCCCGAGCGTGACATGCTCGACGTCAATGTCTCCGTGCGGCCGGGCGAAGCGCGCACGCTTTGGCTCGACACGCGCGACCGCATCCTCCCGGATGGCGCGAGCCTCTTCGTCACCATCGCAGCACCCGGCGGCGGGTTCGGGCCAGATAAACTGGCCGGCATGCGCGTCCGCCTGGTCTTCAAGGAAGCCGTGGCCGCAAAGGCCGAGCATGTGGCCGACCGGTTCGAGCAGGCCCGCGACAACTATTCCTTTTTGGTGGAAGAGCAGCCGAACATCCGGCTCTATCCGATGTACGATCGCTTCGAGCGGGACATATCGGACGTCCTTCGCGTCGATCCCGCAAACAGGACCGCGCGCGCTTACTGGGTCGAGAAGAACCCCGAGCAGCCCTACGCCCCCTTCATCCAGCCGCCGCCACCCCCCGGCGTGCCGCTTTGGGCCTTCCGGCAGGTGGAGGCGCTGAAGCTCTACCGCCGGTTCGTCGACTGGTGGATCGACGAGCGCCAGATTGAGAATGGGGAGTTCGGTGGCGGTTTGTCCGACGACACCGACCTCGTCAATCAGTGGGTGCCGCTCGCTTTGATGGGCGTGGATCCGGACCGCTACACAGCGTCGGTTCGGCGGGTGCTCGACGCCACCTACGCAAACGGCATGTGGACGGGTGGGCTCAGCCGCATTCGTACCGACGAGCTCCATAGCTACGAGGAAGGGATCAACGCGGTCGCGCAGGCGATGCAGATGAGCTGGGGCGATCCCACTGCAATCGAGCGCGGCATGGCCGTTGCGCGAGAATATGGGCGCCTCATCGCGCGCAATTCCGCTGGCCACATGCACTTCGTCAGCTCCTATTTCAGCGGCGCGGACATCGTGCGCGAGGGAACGCTCGGCTGGCAGCGGCCGTACAGCTTCCTGATCCTGCACCCCGGGCTCCTCCTGGTGAACTATAACGGGGCGCCGGCGGTGCGCTCTGAGGTCTTGTCGCTGCTCGACGGCTGGCTCGCTCATGGCCGGGAAGAGAGGGACCGCTGGATTCTGCCTGCGGAGATCGAATGGGCCACCGACAAGGCCCGCGGCAGCGGAATTGCCAGTGCCGCGCACACTTTCTGGGCCGCTTATAGCTGGACCGGAGACGAGAAATATCTGCGGCCGATGATCGGCGACATCGCTCGCGGCAATTTACCCGCCCTGACGCAGCTCAATGCCGATTTGCTTGCCCGCGCGCCTGGCGGCACTGACCTCGCTAAGCGAATCGTCGGCGGCGAACTTGCCCCCACTGGTGCCGCGATCGACCGCAACCTCGGGGGCGTAGGCGACCGCGATTTCGCCCGCTTTGTCCGTTGGCAGAAAGGCGGGGATAAGGACATTCTCGCGGAGCTGTTCGGCAAGGAGGTGGAGGCAAACAGCCAGCGCATGCACATCCTCACCGAAGGTCATCTGTGGTCGGATCGGGTGAGCGTGCCAAGCGAACTCCTACAGCGCGTGCGGCTTGGCGGGGTCGGCCACCGCCGCAACGCCTACTTCCCTGGCAACCTCGTTAGCTGGCGCTTCGAGGGGAACGCTAAGGCAGAGGACCTTGCGATCCTCATCCCGGAGGGCGATCCGCGGCGGTTCCGGGTCATCGCCTACAATCTTTCCGGCCGACCGGTGTCAGCTAGGATGATTGGCGCGGAGCTTGCGCCCGGCGCCTGGTCGGTCGTCGGCGGCGCGGACATGAACGGCGACGATCGCGCCGATGAGCGGTCGCCAGCGCGTACCGTCCAACTCGAACGAGGGCGTGGCACGGAGCTTACCTTCGCGCCGGGCCAGACCACTGTTTATGAATTTGCGCTTGTTACGCCCGGCGACGATCCCGCGACCCGGCCCGACATTGGCATCTCGGCCGATGACCTCAGCCTCCGCGCTAATCGCCTCACTATGCGTGTGCACAGTCTCGGCGCAAAGCCTACAC
>JALYGI010000491.1 GCA_030777185.1 Pseudomonadota bacterium | reverse complement strand
GGGTGGGGGAGCGGGCAGGAACCGCACTCCCAAACAGGCTGAGCATCGTCAGATCGGCGTTGCCATTGCGTTTCTTTTCGCATAGCCTTGGCTGATGGCACTCCTAAGCGCCTCTTTCGAACGACTTAATTCGCGGTACGCAGCCGCGTCGACTCCGGCTGCGCGCTGGTGGCGCTGGTCTCACACCCGCTGGCGCGCCCGCATTTTCGCGTAACGAGAAGCAACCCCAAAGGGAGCTTCCTTCCCGAACAGCAGGCCCGCCCTTCCGGCGGGCTTTTTTTTGCTCTTTAGCTTTGAAAGTATCCCATGATCATCGTTCTTAAGCCTGAAGCCACGGCCGAAACAGCCAATGAACTCCTCGACAAAATCGCTGCCAAGGGTTTGAAGCCGCTCCACATGCCGGGCATCGAGCGGGTCGTGATCGGCGCGCTGGGAGACGAGCGGGTGCTCGCCGAGCTGGCGCTCGACAGCCATCCGATGGTCGAATCCCTGAAGCCGATCCTGGCACCCTATAAGCTGGTCAGCCGGGAGCTCCACCCGCACGACACCATCGTCCGGCTCGGCAAGGTCGCGATCGGCGGGCGTGGCTTCTGCGTGATCGCCGGCCCCTGCGCGGTTGAAACGCGCGAGCAGACCCGCAACACCGCCCTTATCGCGAAGAAGACAGGTGCCCACGCGCTGCGCGCCGGCGCCTACAAGCCTCGCACCAGCCCCTATGCCTTTCAAGGTCACGGCCTCGACGGCTTGAAGATCCTGAGGGCAATCGGCGATGAGCTCGACCTTCCGATCGTGACCGAGGTGATGGAAAGCAGCGACGTCGGCGTGGTCGCCGACCATGCCGACGCGCTCCAGATCGGCGCCCGCAACATGCAGAATTATTCGCTGCTGAAGGCGGTCGGCCGGGCCGGCAAGCCGGTGCTCCTGAAGCGCGGCATGGCCGCCAAGGTCGAGGATCTGCTGCTTGCCGCCGAATATCTGCTCGCCGAGGGCAATGATCAGGTGATCCTGTGCGAACGCGGCATCCGCACCTTCGAGACCGCGACCCGCAACACGCTCGATCTCAATGCCATTCCTTACATCAAACAGAAGACTCACCTGCCGGTGCTGGTCGATCCCTCCCATGGGACGGGCGTGCGGGACCTCGTCACTCCAATGTCCCTCGCCGCCGCCGCCTGCGGAGCCGACGGGCTGCTGGTGGAGGTCCACGAAGATCCGGCCAAGGCCTGGTCGGACGGCGCGCAGTCGCTCTATCCAGCCGGATTCGAGCAGTTGATGCAATCGCTTCGCCCCGTCGTGCGGGCAGTCGGAAGAGAGCTGGCATGACCTCGGCCCATCTCGGCTGCGGCAAGGCGCTGGCGCTGACGCGGCGCCTCAGCCCGGGCGCCGACATGCTGTCGCTTTACGCGGCCTTGAGCGCCAACGGGACGCGCGCCGACACGCTGCTGATCGAGACGCTGGTCGGCCCGAGCCTGATCCTCGACCGGGCTGCTCTTCGCATCGAGTGCCGCGGGCCGGCCGCCTCGGCGACGGCACTGACGAGAAGCGGTGCGCTGGTTCTCCGGGCGATCGAGCGGAGCCTCGCTCCCTATCTGGAGTCCAGCGCGCCGGATCGGCTCAGCTTTCGCTTTCCAGCCCCCGGCGGCCTGGACGCGGAGGCGCGGCTGCTCGCACCGTCCCCGTTCGACGCCCTGCGCGCAATCGTGACCGGCCTAACGAGCATGTCGCGGGAAGAGCCGTTCACGCTCGCCTGTCCCGGCATTGTCGCCTTTGACCACGTCGATCTTTTCGAGCAATTGCCCCCCGCCGAAGCCGATCCGCTGGGCTTTCCGGATTTCGTCTTCTGGCTCGCCGAATCCCTGATCGTGATGGAGCCGGGCGTTGCGCCGCGTCTGGTCTGCACCGCCTTCGGCTCGGACGATCCGGTCGAAGCCGAGCGCTCGCACTTCAGCGCCGCCGAGCGGCTGGCGGCGCTGGCGGCGAGGTGCGAGGCCGCGTCTCCGCTGCCGGACCTGCCGCGAGTGGCCGCCGCGCCTGCTCAGGCCGAGCTAAGCGATCTGGACGACGGCGAATATTGCGCGGTCGTCTCCGAGCTGAAGGGCCGCATCCGCGAGGGGGACGTTTACCAGATCGTTCCGTCGCGGACCTTCCGAGCGCCCTGCGCCGATCCGCTCAGTTCCTTCGCCGCGGTACGCCGGCTGGACCCGAGCCCCTATATGTTCTTCGTCTCCGCGGGCGATCACCTGCTGTTCGGGGCCTCTCCCGAGACGGCGGTTCGGGTTTCGAGGCAGGAGGGCTGGCCGACAGTCGAGGTCAAGCCGATCGCCGGCACCCGCCCGCGCGGCGCGACGCCGGACGAGGACGACCGCATGGAGGCCGATCTGCGCCTGGACCAGAAGGAAATCGCCGAGCACATGATGCTGGTCGATCTTGCCCGCAACGATGTCGCTCGAATCTGCATTCCAGGCAGCCGCCGCGTCGACCGGCTGATGAGCGTCGAACGCTATGCTCGCGTCATGCATCTCGTCTCCTCGGTGCGAGGCTCGCTCGCGATCGGCTTCGACGCGCTCCATGCGCTGCAGGCCTGCCTGAATGTCGGCACGCTGTCGGGCGCGCCGAAGCTCAAGGCGATGGAGCTGCTCCGCCTCACCGAGAAGACGAAGCGCGGCCCCTATGGGGGCGCGGTCGGCTGGATCAACGGCGAGGGGATGATGGACACCGGCGTCATCATCCGCTCGGCTGTCGTCAAGGACGGCACCGCGCATGTTCGCGCCGGGGCGGGGGTCGTGCACGATTCCGATCCGCAGCGCGAAGCCGACGAGACGCGGCGCAAGGCGTCCGCCATTTTGTCGGCTCTGGCGCAAACCTTGGTCCGCGAAGAGGAGACGGCGGCATGAGATCGTCGGTTCTGATCATCGATAATCTGGATTCCTTCACCTTCAACCTCGTGGAAGCGTTTGAGTGCCTTGGCGCCAAGGTGCGTGTCCTCAGGAACTCGGTCGATCCGCAACGGGCGCTGGACATCGCCGAGGAGAGCGATTCGCTGCTGCTGCTGTCACCAGGACCGGGGCGCCCGGAAGAGGCGGGGTGTTGCATCGAGCTGATCAAGCTGGCGCGTGCGCGCGTGCCGCTGTTCGGCGTTTGCCTGGGCCATCAGGCACTGGTGCTGGAGGCGGGCGGCCTCGTCTGCCACTCGCCGGAGGCGGTGCATGGCAAGGCCTCTCTGCTCCGGCATGACGCCGCCGGACCCTTTGCCGGCATCGTCGGGCCGCTGCAGGTCGGCCGCTACCATTCGCTTTGCACGCGCGAGGTGCCGGCCCGCTTCCGCGTTCATGCCGAACTGGAAGGAATGGCGATGGCGATCAGCGACACCGAAGCGATGCAGATCGGGCTTCAGTTTCACCCCGAATCGATCCTGACCCCGGCTGGAAACCACATCCTGCGCAACATTCTAAGGCTGCATTGATGCGCTCGTTCATCCCCTATTCCGTTGACTTCGCTTATCGATCCGGCGAGGTACGAAAATAATGAAGCAGCTTTCGCTCTCCACGGTCTGCCCGATGGCTCCGCTTTCAGCGGCTGGGCCGGCGTGCCCGTCCGCCGCTGCTGCGCTTTATTATTCTTACGGCACGCATTGGGCGGGACCGGATTGACGCGCTGATTTCAAGAGCATTTGTCACCGACCCCGTCCGGATCTCCTGGCGGGGTTTTTCATTTTCAAGGATCATGGGATGTTCACGGAATTGAAGACCTCGGATGTCGCTCCTCCCGCGGCCGAGTCACACATTCACCTTACGCGCCCGCCCGGCACGGCGGAGGACTGGACGATCCCGCAGCACTGGGAGCGGTTCACTGCGGAGGAACACCGGGTGTGGGACCTGCTCTTCGCGCGGCAAGAGGCGCAGCTCTCCGGCCGCGTCGTTCGTTCCTTCGCGGAAGGGCTCGATGTTCTTCACCTCTCGCGGCCGGGCATTCCGGAGCTCTCCGAACTCAACGACCGCCTCTCCGCCCGCACCGGTTGGAGCGTTGTCGCCGTCCCCGGGCTGGTGCCCGATGATGTTTTCTTCGGTCACCTCGCCAACCGTCGCTTCCCGGCTGGAAACTTCATCCGATCGGCGTCCCAGCTCGATTATCTGGAGGAGCCGGACGTCTTTCACGATGTTTTCGGGCACGTGCCGATGCTCGCCGATCCCCAGATCGCCGATTTCATGCAGGCGCTCGGGCAGGCGGGGCTTGCCGCGCTCGACAAAGGCAATGTCCACCGGCTGTCGCGGCTCTACTGGTACACGGTCGAGTTTGGCCTCGCCCGGGAAGACGACGCGCTGAAAATCTACGGGGCAGGGATCGCATCCAGCTTCCAGGAGTCGGCCTATTCACTCCAAAGCGACGTGCCCGCGCGTTTGCCGTTCAACCTGTCCCGGGTGCTTCGCACCCGCTACAGGTCCGACGCTCTTCAGCGCTGCTATTTCGTCGTGGACAGCTTCGAGGACCTGCTGGGGCAGATTGCCGGTGCGGATCTCGACCGGCTGTACGAAGAAGTCGCGGCTCTCGATGAATTCGAACCGGGAGCCGGCGCGCTTGCGCTTTGAAGTGCTTTCTAGTCAGGTGGATTCACCTGACGGCTCGGAAAGCACGGCGATAAAAGTCTAGGGCTGCTGGGGCAGGGGAATGAGCTCGAACACGTCGAGCTTCGAACCTTCCCGCGGCCAGGGAATGACGAGCCGGTAGCGGAAGTCGCCGACTCGTTCGAGCACGCCCGCCATGTTGCGGGCAGGATCTTCTCCGTAAGCGAGCGGCGCCTCCTCCGTTCCGAGCGCTTCCGATCCCAGGAAGATCAGCTTGCCCGTCTCGGCGGTGTCGAACAGGTAACCGCCGGGCCGGCGGGAGCCGCCTTGTTTTCTTATAAAAAGCTGATCTTCACTGACGCCGATGAAGCAGAAGAAGGGTTTGTAGGCGACATAGGCCTTGCCGCGACGGGACTGCGCTCCCAGTTTCACCAGCCGGCAATTATAGGCGCCGGGTGGCGGCGCAGCCCGGGCAAGCGCTGCTTCCGGATCGAGCAAGGGACCTTCCGCCCTGAGCGCGCCGGAAAAGCCCGCCTCCCGCGCATCCGCCAGCGCTTCGCTCCACGCTTCGGCGACGCGGCCGATCTTCTCCCCATCCTGCGGCGTCGCGGCTTGCTGCCACTCCGGCCTGTCCTCGATCGCGACGCTCGCCCCCGCGCGCCGGCCAGCAGGCTGTATCGTCTGGCAGCCGCCCAGCAGAGCAAGTGTCAACAGCCATGCTTTCGCCGTGATGCCTTCCTGCAAACTGGCCTCCCGTCCCACTGCCGAGGGCGAATTTACTTGCGATTGGTTACCAAGATCATCCCGGAGCAGCCGAACCCGCCGCAGCGCGGGCGCTGTTCGGCTTCTTTTCGGCGGCGGCTTCGCTCATGCCATGGTTTCGAGCTGTGTGAAACGCACCGGAAGGACCTCCCGGATTTCGATCTCGCCTTCGGAACCCTTGTCGATCACGCTCAGCTGCTGGACATCCTTGCCGCCAAGCGGGCCTACCAGGCGGCCGCCGGCGCTCAGCTGGTCGAGCAGGGGATCGGGCGGTTCCGGTGAGGCAGCGGTGACCAGGATGCGGTCGAACGGCGCGTGCTCGGCCCAGCCGCGCGAGCCGTCGCCAACCCGAACGGAGACGTTCGCATAGCCGAGCGCCAGGAGCCGCATGCCCGCCTCACTGGCGAATTCCTCGACGATCTCGACGCTCCACACCCGGGCGCCGAGTTCGGCAAGCAGGGCCGCTTGGTAGCCAAGCCCGGTACCGACTTCGAGCACACGGTCGCCGGGGCGTACCCCCAGCAGATCGAGCATGAGCGCGGCGATGAAGGGCTGCGAGATCGTCTTGTCAAAGCCGATCGGCAGCGGCCCGTCATGATAGGCGATGCCGGCAAGCTGGGCCGGCACGAACAGGTGTCGCGGAACCCGAAGCATCGCCTCGCGGACGCGGCTGTCGAGGCTGTTCTTGCCGATCTCCTCGCCGGCCAAATCGAAATGAATGTCGACCACCTCGACCATATGCCGGCGGAAGATCGATAGATGCTGCTCCGTCATGGCCTTCATGGCGCCCGCTCCTCAAAGATCGATGAGGGCATAAGGCCGGCCTTCGGCTTCCTGAACCACGAATTGAGCGACGTTGTAGACGGGAACGCCGCGGGGCGTCTCCCCCCGGAAAGCGCCGCGATGGGCATGGCCGTGGACCACGGCCTTCACACCGTCGAAGCGGTCGACCGCGTCCGCGAGGCGCGACGAGCCGAGAAAGGGAAAAATCTCCAGCGGCTCCCCTTGGACGGTGGCGGCGATCGGGGAATAATGGAGGATCGCCATGATCCGCTCGGTGCGGAGCGACCGAAGCTGGTTCTCCAGCTTGCGGGCTTCGTTCAGCGACTCGTCGACGAACGCCTTGATCGCCTGCTCACCGAATGCTCCGAGCTCGCCCCGCCCGAAGCCGCCGACGAACCCCTTGACGCCGGCAAAGCCGACGCCGTCCACCATCGATGCCTGCTCGTCCAATACGGTGACACCGGCCTGGCGCAGGATCTCGACCACCTTTTCCGGCTGCCCGGATTCGTAATCATGATTGCCGAGAACAGCGAAGGCCGGGATCGAGCAGGCGCGAAGATCCTCGGCAAGCAACTCGGCCTCGCTGGTCTTGCCGAAGTCGGTGAGATCCCCGGCGAGCACCAGCACGTCGGCCTCGCCAGAAATTTCGCTGAACAGCGCACGATATCGGCCACCATTGTCGTCGCGGACGTGGAGATCACCGATCGCAGCGATCCTGGTTGTTCCATTGCCGCTACCGCTGCCGCTGCCGCTTCCGCTGCCGCTGCCGGCGCCGATGCCGCTGTCGAGGTCAGTGCTTGGGTCGTTCATGCTTCTCGTCGACTCCCTTGCCGACCACGTCGCCAAAGCCCCACTCGCTGACGTCGATCACGTAATCGGTCGGGCTGATCAGGCGGCCGCGGCAGATCTTCACGGATGCCGGCGGCATCTCGTCCTGCGCCTTCAGACGCTCGAGCAGCTCATCGAACAGCCAGCGCGGGATGAGGTCGCGCTCGGTCGGGTACACAAAACGGAAGTTGAGAACGTTGATCAGCAGCACCTCCCAATAAAGCTCCATCGAGGAGAGCAGCCACTGCCAGTCGATCTCCTCGTGCTTCATCAAAATCGTGTGGACGACGTCGGCGGCATCGTAACGGTAGCGCGTCTGCAGGAAGAGCTTGGAAAGTATGAATTGCGTCGGCGGCGTCACTCGTACGGTGGTGCCGTAGACCTCCGCCTCATAGACCTCCTGGAACCATTCGTCGGTGATCGGAATGCTCGCCGAGGAGATGTTGAAGATGACGTCGAAGAAGTTCTCGCCCTGCCAGACCTTCCCGATCCAGCGCTCGTCCTCCATCTCGAT
>JALYGI010000490.1 GCA_030777185.1 Pseudomonadota bacterium | reverse complement strand
GGGCAGCACTTTCGGGCCCGAGCGTGCCCACCATCCAGGCGAGCGTCGGCAGCCGAACGGTGAAGATGGGCCGAAGGGGATAGTCGCGGGCGCGCTGCTCGGTCACGGCTGCAGCGTAATAGTTCTCCCCTGCTCCGACCCTCGCGGCGATCGCCTGGTACAGCGCCAGATCGGTGTCGGTGAGATCGACGGCGGCTGCGCCTGGGGCTGCCGGCGGCTGGATTGTGATCGCCGCTCCCACCAGGGAGATCAGCAGGAACGACATCAACAGCAGCCGCGCCGCCCAGGCGGGAAGGTCCGAAAAGCGGCTGCTTGAGGCTCCCATCGCTCAGCGGCGCCAGGTGATCGCAGACGAGGCCGCGAAGTTCCAGACCGCTCCGATCAGCGCCCCCGCCACGCCCGCCAGCCACCAGCTGTGATCGCCGCCGTGAATATAGGCGCCGACGCCAACGTTCGCCGCAGCGCCGACCAGACACACGGCGTAGAAGCTGAAAAGGCCGGTGATCAGTCGAACACCCTTGAGGCGCCTGTCGCTGTAGGTGAAGATGTTGTTGAGGCCGAAGTTGAACGTCATCGCCCCCCAGACGGCAATTGCTTGCGCCAGGGCGAAACTGACCGCCCCGGTGAGCAGCAGCCCGCCCAGGATCCCGAGATGCACCGCGACACCGATGCCGCCGACGATCAGAAACATGAGCAGCCGGATCGGCACGATATGGCCGATCGCCTTGTCCGCGAGCAGCTTCGCATATTCGGCCATGACCATGGTGCCGAGCTTGCTTTCTCCCGCCACGCGCGTTCGGAAAATATAGGGAAGCTCGACCACCTTGAGCGGCATTGGCGCCGAGGCGGCGATATCGAGGAGGATCTTGAAGCCGCCGCCCGAGAGGCGCGGCAGCGAGGCTTTGAGCGCGTCCCGAGAAATAACGAAGAAGCCGCTCATCGGATCGGTAAGCGAGGTCTTGAGGATGCGTTGCGCGAGCCAAGTGGCGCCGCGGCTGACGGATTGGCGGCGCCCGTCCCATTCCCCGACCCCGCCGCTGCCCACATAACGCGAGCCGACTGCCAGATCGGCGCCGGCGCGCACCGCCGCGTAGAGCCTTGGGAGAAGCGTTTCGTCGTGCTGCAGATCGGCGTCGATGACGGCAAGCACCGGCGCCGACGTCGCCATCATCCCCTCGACGACGGCGGTGGACAGCCCACGGCGGCCGAGCCGCTCCAGCACTCGCACGCGGATGTTGTTACGACCAATGGAGCGGATCAGATCGGCAGTGCCATCGGCCGAGTTGTCGTCGACGAAGATCGCTTCCCAAACGATCCCCCGCAGCGCCTGGTCGAGAAGCCCGAGCAGCTTCGGGACATTTTCGGCTTCGTTGAAAGTCGGGATGATAACGGCGAGCTCGAGCGGCGCCTCTTCGATGCCACTCTTGGGATCGACTGCAAGAGCGGCATGATACATCTGGGGGCAGGCTCCTCGGATCGCCGCTGGCGTCTGGCAGTCGTTCTGGCCCGGTTTTGGTTAAATTTGGGTAATTCCCCCTTTCTATTGCCAATTTCGGAACGGCAGCCTTATCCAGGACGGCCTGCATCTGGAGCCCATGGGAGAGATCATGCTTGCTGTTGCGCTTTACGCCTTTGCTGCGTCGGCGGCGCCCGAGGCTACCGTGCCGCAGCCGAGCCCGACGGAGCCGATGATCTCGACCGCGACGAAGGTTTCGGGTGCGGCCTCCAAGCTTGCGAGGATCTGGCCCGGCTACTGGCCGCGCAACCAGAATTTCGTCCTCCATGCACCTGGACAGGGAGCGTTGCTGATCGGTGACGGGCCGGCGCCTTCTGGCTTCCGCGCGGTTCCGTCGGATCGCCTCCCGCGGGAGCTGCAGGGCCGCGCTTTCTATCATCAGGGGCCGCTCAGGGGTGTCGAGATGCCGTTCGTGATCGACTATCCGGTTGGCGCCAACCGCACCGCGATCTTGGTGACGCAACGCGAGGGGCTTTCGTCCACGATCGGGACGATGCTTCACGAGCAGTTCCACGGCTTCCAGCGCTCCGCATTCAAGAAAGCAGGGACGCCGGAATTCGTGAGCCCGCAGGCGATCGCCGACCGCCCCGCCTTTGCCGCCACTGCCGACACGGAACGGATCCTCCTCACTGCCGCGCTGGCATCCGGCGACCAGCGCTCGGCCAAGGCGCTTCTGCACCAGTATCTGGCCCTGCGGGGCCAGCGGACGTCCCTGCTCCCGGAGAGCGTGCGGGAAACGGAGCGCGGGCTGGAAAGGACCGAAGGGACAGCGCAATTCGCCCAGATTCTGGGCCAGGAGGCGGTGTTCGGTGGCGGGGAAGCTGCGATCAAGGCAATGCTGATCGAGGCGCTGCGATCCCCTCTCGCCTTTCACCAAGGCCAGTATATGACGATTTGGTTCCGTAACCGGAGCTACAGCGTGGGAGCAGCAATGAGTTATCTCCTGGACAGTCTCGGCACCAGGAATTGGCGTTCGAGGGTCCAAGCCGGCGCCGCGCTGGACACCTTGTTGGCCGAAAGGGTCGGGTTCGATCGGGTCAAGCATCCCGCCACGCTGGCGGAGGCCGCTCGGCTCCATTTCGGATATGAGGAGCGCCTGGCGCGGCTGCGGCCAGGCATAGCGGCGGCCGAGAAGGCCGAGATCAAGAGCGTGGATGAATTCTACGCGCTGGCACCCTATCGGGTGGTCTTCGAGCCGGGGGATCCGATCGCCAAAGGCGGGCGCGCACCGGCCTTGGGCTTTTCCACCGAGGTCATGGCACATCTTTCGACCGATCAGCTCGCTTTGCCTCGTCCCCAGCTGGTCAACGTGTCCGGCTCGGCAATGACACTGACAGTCAGGAACCGGCCGTTCCTCTCGGATTCGTCGGCGAAGAACCGAAGGAACGGCCGAATTCGCCCAGATCATGGGCCAGGAGG
>JALYGI010000489.1 GCA_030777185.1 Pseudomonadota bacterium | reverse complement strand
GCACTCCAAACCGTCCCAGCCGTTCTGCGCTCAGCTTGGCTTTGAAAAGGTGGATCGTGGACGCACGACGGGTGATCGAAGGCGCTGCGGCGGGCGCTGCGGCGGGCCTTGCCGCATCATGGGTGATGTCGCAATTCCACAACCGTTGGAAAGCCGCGTCCGGCGAGGGCCAGGACGAGGATGATGAGCCCAACACCGTCAAGGCGGCAGACGCCGTTGCAGAAGCAACTGTCGGCGAGCCGGTGCCGGAGGAGTATCGCAAGCCGGCCGGAACCGCGGTGCATTACGGGTTCGGGGCGTTCCTCGGAGCGGTCTATGGAGCGGCGGTGGAGCTTCGTCCGGCAACCGCCGCCGGGTTCGGAACCGCGTACGGCGCGGCGGTATCGTTGTTCGCGGACGAAATGGCGATGCCGGCGCTCGGCTTCACACCGCCTGCTCCGGAGGTGCCGGCTTCGACGCACCTCCGCGGTTTCGTCTCGCACCTCGTCTTTGGCGCGGCGCTTGAAGGCACACGGAGGCTCCTGATGCAAGCCATTCGCGAACCGGGCGCGCCGCTTCAACTGCCGAGGATCTCCTCCCCCTAGACCTTGGTCGGATCAGGCTGAATCAGCCTGATCCGTGAATCAAGGTCTCACCATAGAAAAGGGCCTGATTCACGCCTTCGGCGGACGCGCGAAGCGCTTCCACCTCAACCGATCAGGCCCTAGGCGGCATAAGCGTCGATGAAGGGCTTCGCCGTCACGCAGCCGGGAGCCGGCGCGGAGGCCTCCGACGATCACCCCGAACTTTCCAGGCATCGTCTCCTTGTTCAGTGCGCCGCCGCGGGTACCGACCGTTGGCGGTCCAGGCTAAAGGCGCCTGGGCCGGCAGCGGCGAGGTAGAGGAAGACGAAGCAGTAGAGGATCGCCAACTCTCCGCCATTGAGGATCGGGTAGAAGCCGGACGGCGCGTGGAACATCCAGTAAGCGACCGCCATTTGACCCGCCGCGATGAAGGCCGCCGGGCGGGTGAAGAGGCCGAGCACGATCAACGTGCCGGTGACGAGCTCGATGATCGCCCCCGCGCCCATCAGCCCGAAAAGCGGCACCTGCCCCGGCTGTGCCCCAGCAGGAAACCCGAACAGTTTGACAAGCCCGTGGGCCAGGAAAAGCAGGCCGGCGAAGACGCGCAGAAGCGCCAAAAAGTGCGGCGAATAGCGTGACAGCGAATGGAAGGAGTTCATGCTGTTGTCCCCTGCTGAGACGAACAAGGTGGCAGCAACGGCAACGTTCGGAAAGGCGGAATGATGGAAACGATCGGTTGCGAATAGCGCAACACGCATTTCAGGATGCCAGCCTCGACGATCTGTTGCAGATATCCGGCCAGCGGGTGGCCGTCTCCAGCATCCAAGGGACGAGATCGCCGGGTGCCATCGGTCTGGCGATGAAAAATCCTTGAACCTCGTCGCATCCGAGCTCGCCAAGCAGCTTCAGTGTCTCCGCGTCCTCGACTCCCTCCGCCACTGCGATCAGCCCAAGCGCGTGGGCAAGATCGATTACCGATTTGACGATCAGCCGCGAATCCTCGGCGGTAGCGAGGTCTCGAACAAAATGCTGATCGATCTTCAGCTCGGTGAACGGAAGCTGGCGAAGCTGAAGCAGCGAGGAAAAGCCGGAGCCGAAATCGTCCAGCGCCACTTTGATGCCTTTGATGCGAAAACGAGTCAGCGTGTCGAGCAGGCGGATCACATGCTGCGTCGCGCTCTCGGTGAGTTCAACAGTGACCTGATCGGGCGGAACTCCTTCCAGGTGGCACAGCCGCTGCAGAAAGTCGGGAAACTCCAGATCCCGGAGGCTGACCGCCGAGACATTGACGGCGATCCCGATCGTGACCCCCTGATCGCGCCAGGCCACCCATTGGCCAAGCGCGCTGCGAAGCGCCCATTCGGTCAGTGCATCGATGATCCCGGCCCGCTCGGCGATCGGGATGAAATATGACGGCTCGATCGGCTCGTTCCCGTCACGATTCCATCGGGCGAGCGCTTCGACGCTGCCGACGCAGCCGGTTCGAAGCGAAAGCTTGGGCTGGTAGGCAAGGCGGAGCTCCTCGCGCTCGACGGCGAGCTGGAGCGCGGTGGCAAGCGCATTCTCGCTTTCGGTGAGCGGCGTCATGCGGGGCTTGGACGCTTGATCTGATCGAGAAGGTCCAGCAATTCCTGCAGCCGCACCGGCTTTTCGAGCGGCCCCACCATATTGAGGCCAAGCGCACTGCCGAGGCGCATCGAGGAATCGAGCACTCGGCGATCGAAGCCGCTGATGATGATCACCGGAGCGGTGCACTTCTCTTCCGCAAGGAAGCGCAGCAATTCGACCCCGTCCACCTGCGGCATGCCAAGATCCAGCGCCACGGCTTCGGGCTTCAGCTCGCGGTATTTCTGCATGAAGGGTTCGGCGCTTATCGTCACATGGGCCGTGAACCCGCCGGTTTCCGCGGCATGCGCGATGAAGCGGCCGAAGGCCGGCTCATCGTCGATCAACAACAGATGCCGCGCGCTCATCTTTTCCCGTTCTTTCAGGGCCGATGCCCCCTTAGCCAGCCGCCGTTAGCAGAATGTGAAGCGGCGGCCTCGGACGTTCTGGGCAGGCGGCTGATTAACCGTTCCAAAGCGGAACGGCGGGATCGCCCATCCGTTTCCTTCAAGCCATGCCGGCTCACCGGAAAATCGCAGGAGCATTCCAATGAAGATCTCCGAAATCATGACATCCGACGTCCAGCTCATAAACCCCGACCGGCCAATCCAGGAGGCGGCGCGCCTGATGATCAGCGCCGATACTGGAGCGCTTCCCGTTGGTGACGGCGAGCGGCTGATCGGGATGGTCACGGACCGAGACATCACCGTCCGCGCCGTGGCCGAAGGCCGCGGCCCCGAGACGCCCGTGCGCGAGGTGATGAGCGAGAAGCTGCTCTTCGCCTGGGACGACCAGGATGTCGAAGACGTCGCCATTCAGATGAGCGACGCGCAGGTTCGCCGCATGCCGGTGCTGAGCCGCGAGGGCGAGCGCCTGGTCGGCATCGTCTCGATCGGCGATCTTGCTACCCAAGGCGACAGCGAGGCGGCCGAGACGGCGCTGAGCGGCGTCTCCGAGCCCGGCGGCGAGCACAACCAGTCGCAGGAAGGCTGAAGCCTCCACGCGACCCGATACCTCTCCGCCCTCCGCTATCAGCCTCGCGGCGCGAAGGGCGGAGGGTCGGGCGCCTGTCCCTTGGCTGGAAAGGCTCCAGATCAATGTCTGGAGATGATCAGGTCGCCATGC
>JALYGI010000488.1 GCA_030777185.1 Pseudomonadota bacterium | reverse complement strand
TTTGTTGCGTCAGCGCCCAGACGAGCAAGCGCCCACCCGCCGCCCGGTCATCTTCCCGCTGAAGGTCATGCGGCCATTGTCGCCTACCGCCGACGTAGCGAAATCGACTTCATAGCTGTCGCGGCTGAGCTTGCCGGTAAGCTCAAAGGTTCCATCCGGCCCCTCCAGCTGATTCGGGCAGGTGCCGCCAATCCTTATCTTTCCGCCAGCGACCGTTGCGCTCGCGACCGCGCAGTCCTGGCCGAGATCGCGCGTCAGCAAAAGAACCGGGTTCGCAGCCTCCTGAGCCGCGAGGCAGATCGTCTGGGTCTTGATCGGCCCGATCGGAAGCTCGTCCAGCGCCCGCCCATCGAGCGTTGCCACGCCGGGAGTATTCCGCATCTCCCACATACCCGATTTTAGAGAGGCATCGGCGGCTGTCAGGAACAGCAGCAACGAAGGGACGGCCGCCACTACGACAAGGGGGCGTCTCCGCTTCACTTGCCGTTCCCGGCATAACGTGTGTCCAGCGAAGCGCCGCGCGCCGCGAGCCAGCTTCGATTCGAGGTGACTAGGAATTCGGTGTAGGAGCGCGGCTTCTTCATCAGCTCCTTCGGCGTATCCGCCCGCATTCCAAGCGAGGCGGCCACGTCACCGACGAAGAAGACGCAGTTCTGACGGTTGAGGTTGTACGACGGCTGCTTGAGCTGTCGCCACTTCTCGATCGTGGCCTTCACCTTGTCATATTCCGCGTCGGTGAGGACGATGGAGAAGTGCCGGTCGCTGCTGCGCACGTAACCCGCATCCACCGACATCACCTCGCCTGTCACCGATCCGAGCAGGATCGCGGGGCTGATCGCCTTCGCGGTAAAGCCGTAATTCGCATGGACCTTCTCCCCCGTCCGGTCGTCCTGGCCTTCCAGCTCTACGAAGGCGTGGGGAAAGCTCGCCCCCAGCTCTTTCGAGTAGAACCTGATCTCCACGGCTGCATCCGCAGGCGCGTGTGAAAGCGAAAGCCACAAGACGCAGCAAGCGATAAGCCGCTGGGCGAGATGTAAGTATTTCAGCATGCCGTTCAGTCCCCGCGAGCAACTTTCAAGGCTTTGACCGAAAACAAGAATTTTCGCAACGCCTCCGTCAGTAAAGTAGCCAAGCCTGCCGCTCGGCCTTCCACGCCTGCTCATCGGGCACCGTCAGCGCATCCAGATCTGCCGGCGTCGCGGCCGGATCGTCGACCCATAACCTCAACCCTGGCCCGCCGTTGATCACGTCGATGGCGAGCTTGCCGAATTCATACTCGTAGGGAAAGTCGCGCCACAGGTCATAGCTTGGATGGAGCCGTCGGATCGCCTTGAAGGCGAGCGCCTGCAGCCGCCATGGCCTGAAGGCCTGATGATCGTAGAAAGCGCCCTCCGGGTGGATCTGCACGCCATGGCAAAGCTTGCCGACATGCTTGTGGAAGGTCGGCTCGAACGAGATTTCCCGTAGCGCGCAACCGTGCAGCCACTGCGGAGCGAAGGACCGCATTTCGGCGATCACCGCCCTCGCATCGATGTCGGGAGCGCCGAACAGCTCGAGCGGGCGGGTGGTGCCTCTCCCCTCCGACAAGGTCGCGCCTTCGAGCATTACGGTGCCCGCATAAGCGCGGGCCATCCAGAGATTCGCCGCGTTGGGGCTTGGGTTTATCCAGATCCGTTCGCTCGGCCAGCCATATCCCGGCGCCGCATCGGGCTCGTAGCCCTCCATCTCGATCACCCGGTAATCGAGCTCCAGCTTGAAATGGTCGATGAACCAGGCGCCGAGCTCGCCCAGGGTCAGGCCGTGGCGCATCGGGATCGGGCCGGCGCCGACGAAGCTTTCCCAGCCCGGCCGCAGCGTCATCCCCTCGATCGGACGTCCGGCGGGATTGGGACGATCCAGCACCCAGACGGACTTGCCGTGCTCCGCCGCCGCTTCCAGCACGTAAAGCAAGGTCGTGATGAAGGTATAGATGCGGCACCCAAGGTCTTGAAGATCGATCAAGATGACGTCGAACGTGCCCATGGATTGGCCGGTGGGGCGGCGGACCTCCCCGTAAAGGCTGAACACCGGGATGCCGTGCACCGGATCGGTGAAGTCCTCCGACTCGACCATATTGTCCTGCTTGTCGCCGCGCAGGCCGTGCTGCGGGCCGAAGGCGGCGGTGATCCGAAGGTCGCCGCAGCTGGAAAGCGCGTCGAGGGAATGGGTCAGATCCTCGGTAACCGAGGCGGGATGGGCGAGCAGCGCCACGCGCTTTCCCCGGAGCGGTGCGCGCAGAGCAGCGTCTGCGAGAAGTCGATCAATGCCGGTTTTCATGGGTCACGCTGCTGGCGGGAGTTGGAGGGCAAAGCAAGCCGGGTGATGGAAATCCGGTTCGCCCGGCGGGTGGGCGAGCGCCCAATAGGATTTGCACCCGTTCTTCTCCTCAATCACTGCGGAAAGGCCGACGAGCCAAAGCTTGTCGCTGGGCAGACCGGCGGCATTCAGCGTTGCACGTAATTCGAGGCCTTCGGCTGTGCGACGCGTTTCGACCGATGGCGGTGCAATGTCCATGTTGGTCATCCCGCTACGGCGCGCCTCGAACCGATAAGCCGCCCACTGCCCGGAGGGAGCAAAATTGAACTCGTGATAGGATTCCTCCAACGTCGCGCGGATGAAGATCTCGAAGCATGTATGCTGCCAGAGGCGGTCGCTGCGCTCTGCGGCCGTTAATGGCGGGAGGAGCAGGTCGTCGACTGAGCCGGTCAGAATGTAGCGAAGAAAAAGGGACCCAGGCGCTGGCCGCATCACGTCTACCTCGATGCTGGTCGCCGCCTGGCAAGGGGTGTCCAGATGAGGCTTCAACGCAAGGCGTTTCGTCATTCAAGCATTCCGTTCGCCCTAGCCCTTCCGCCTCCGCCTATAAAAAGGTGACGGCTCCGACAAGCTCGCCCGAACGGGGTGGAGGGGCAGGAAGGGGAATGCTAAGCGCCCTCACCCATGAGCGCTTACAAGTCCGATCTCCTCCGCCTGCTCGACGAGCGGGGCTATATCCATC
>JALYGI010000487.1 GCA_030777185.1 Pseudomonadota bacterium | reverse complement strand
TCCGCGACGGCAAGCTGGCGATGACGCGGACGGGAGTGGAAGCATGATCGGCAGGTTCCTTGGTGGAGGTTTGATGATGATCACGATCGGCTGCGCACCGGCTCCGCCCACCCCGGAAGGGGCGGAGACTTTCCCGGTGCAGGGCGGCACGGGCCGGATGTGCAATGCCGCCAAGGCTCAGCCGCTGGTCGGCCGGGCGCGTAGCGCCAAGCTCGGCGCCGAAGCGCTCCGGCTCAGTGGCGCCGGGACGCTGCGCTGGCTCCGCCCCGGCGACATCGTGACGATGGAATATCGCGAGGACCGGCTGAACATCGAGCTCGACGCCAAGGGCCGGGTGAAGGCGGTTCGCTGCGGCTAAAGCGGGATGAGTTCGTCATTGCGAGGAGCGCAGCGTCGAAGCAATCCCGAGAATTCATCGGCATCGCTGGATTGCCTCGCTGCGCTCGCAACGACAAGGCGCCAATAACTAAGCCGCGACAGCCTCGCTTTTCAGACCCATCGCCCCGGCAAGGGTCTTGAGGCGCCGCTCCACGGTCTCACCGTAAAGTCCGTCGTCGCCGTTCCTGAACGTTAATCGGAGAGTCGCCCCGTCCACGGCAAGCCCGCTCCGCTCCAGGCTCGCGGCAACGCCGCCGCTGAGGCGCTGGCCGAGCCGCATTGCAAGTCCCCAACGATAGGCCCTTTCCAGCTCGTCGGGGCTGCACAGGGCGGCCACCTCATGTTCGGCAAAGTCCCCGCCACCGCCGAAATTGGCGAACAAGGCCGCTGCCATCATCACTCTGCCGGGCCCGTCCACGCCAACCCAATTGCCGTGAAGCGCCATGTCGACGCCGCGCTCGGCCCGGAAATCCGGGTGCGACAGCCAGGCGATGTCGGCAAGCCGGCAGGCGGCGAGCCTCAGCCGCGTCGCTTCCGGTTCATCGTCGAAGATCGGCGCGATCCACCGATCCAGCAGCCGGCCATGCTCGGCGAAACGGCCAAGCCCCCTCCCCGTCTCGCGTGCCGCTTCGAGGAGCGGGTCCCGCAGCCGCGTCTTCCCGTCGAGCCTCTCATAAAGCAGTCCCTCGCGGATGCCGAAGCTGGAGACGATGAGGTGGCTGGGTTTCAGCTCCTCGACGAGCAGCTTCAGGAGCAGGTTGGCGGCTGGAAGGGTGGGAACGCGGGAGACTGACAGCGAGGCGATGTTCTTGACGTTGACTTTGTCGACCTCGGTGAGGAGCGACTGCAGTTCCGACGGCCGGTCACTGCGCATGGCATATTGATGGATGATCGGCAGCGGGTATTCGGAAAGGAGCATGTCGAGCCTTGCCAGTGCTCGCCAGGAACCGCCGACCAGATAGAAGGGCCGTTTCCTGGCAGCCCTGCGGAAACCGGAGTCCTCGACGGCTTCGGCGATCTTCTTGGCCAATGCGGCCTCGCCCTTGGCGAGGCTCGGCTTTACCCTGAGAACTCCGAAAGGAAGCGAGACGGTTCGGCGGATCTCCCCTCCGGCAAGATCGACCAGCTCCAGGCTCCCGCCACCAAGATCACCGACGATGCCATCGGCATCGGGAATGGCCGAAAGGACTCCATAGCCGGCCATTTCGGCTTCGCGCCCGCCCGACAGGATCTCGGGCTCGAAGCCGATCTCCCGCACACGCTCGAGGAAAGCGCAGCCATTGGCGGCATCGCGGACGGCCGCCGTCGCGACCACCCTTTCCTCATCCACATCCATGTGGCGCGTCAGGATTCGAAAGCGGCGAAGCGCCGCCAAAGCGCGTTCCTGCGAAGTTTCGGACAGCATGCCGCCGCGCGTCACGCCCTCCCCGAGCCCGGCCAGCACCTTTTCGTTGAAAAGGGTGAAGGGCACGCGCGGCGAGCCTCCATAGACGACGAGGCGGACGGAATTCGACCCGATGTCGATGATCGCAACAGGCTTTTCGTACATGCGTCGAGCCGAACCTCAGTGGCGCCGGAGGTGGAGCTTGGGAACGGAGCCGCTCTTGCGCAGCGCTGCGCCCCGCCCCGAAAGCGATGGATTTGTCATGAAATAAAGGTGCAAGTTGAACGACTTACCGTCTTCTTCGGAGAGCCGATGGTAGCTTCCATCAGGGTCGAGCCGCCAGCTCTGCTCGTTGTCGATGAGGTTTGCGACCAGCACCTGATCGAGCACCTGGGCGTGAACGGTCGGGTTCTCGATCTTCAGCATATATTCGACGCGGCGATCGAAGTTTCGCGGCATCCAGTCGGCGGAGCTCACATAGAGCAGAGCTCCCCGGTTCGGCAGCTCCTCGCCGTTACCGAAGGCCCAGATGCGGCTGTGCTCGAGGAACCGCCCGACGATCGACTTCACCCGGATATTGTCGGACAGGCCGGGAACGCCGGGGCGCAGGCAGCAGATGCCGCGCACGACGAGGTCGATCTGAACTCCGGCGGCGCTTGCGGCGTAGAGCGTGTCGATGATCGCGGAATCGACGAGCGAGTTCATCTTCGCCCAAATCATGCCGGGCTTTCCCGCGCGGGCGTTCGCGATCTCCTGCTCGATGAGGCGGCAGAGGCTGTCGCGCAGGTCGTGCGGCGACATGGTCAGCAGCTCAAGCTCGCGGGGTTCGACATAGCCGGTGATGTAGTTGAACATCTGCGCCGCATCGCGGCCGATCCGCGGATCGGCGGTGAAGAAGCTGAGATCGGTGTAGATGCGAGCGGTGAGCGGATGGTAGTTCCCGGTGCCGAGGTGGCAGTAGGTGCGATAGCCCTTCTCCTCCCTGCGGACGACCATCGAGACCTTGGCGTGGGTCTTGAACTCGATGAAGCCGTAGACGACCTGCACGCCCGCCCGCTCGAGGGCGTTGGCCCAGAGGAGGTTCTGCTCCTCATCGAAGCGCGCCTTCAATTCCACCACCGCGGTGACGGACTTGCCCGCCTCGGCGGCGTCAATCAGGGCACGGATGATGGCAGACTGCTTGCCGGCGCGGTAGAGCGTCTGCTTGATCGCGACCACTTCCGGATCCGCCGCCGCCTGCTTCAGAAATTCCACCACCACCTCGAACGTCTCATAAGGGTGGTGGATGATGATGTCCTTGCTTCGGATGGCCGCGAAGCAATCGCCGCCATGCTCCCGGATCCGTTCCGGAAAACGCGGGCTATAGGGTTCGAACTTGAGGTCGGGCCGGTCTTCCTCCACCAGGGCTTCTAGGTCGCCCAGGCCGAGGAAGCCGGTGGATTCGGAAACCAAGGCCTCGCTGGCATCGAGCCCTTCGCGCACGACCCCCTCAAGCTCTTCCGGCATCTCAGCGTCGAGCTCCAGGCGGATCACGCGGCCGCGGCGGCGGCGTTTGATCGCGCTGCGGAAATAACGGACGAGATCCTCCGCCTCCTCTTCCACCTCAAGGTCGCTGTCGCGGATCACCCGGAAGGCGCCGTGGCCGAGCACTTCATAGCCGGGGAACAGGGTCGAGATGTGGCGCCGGATCAGCGACTCGATGGCGATGTAGCGGGCGGGCTCGCCCGGCAGGCGAACGAAGCGGGGCAAAGTCGCTGGCACCATCAGCAGCTCGCGGATCAGCTGCCCGTCGGAAAGCCGCTTCAGGTCGAAGATCAGCGAAAAGCCCTTGTTCGGGATGAACGGGAACGGGTGCGCCGGATCGATCGCCTGCGGGGTCAGCACCGGGAAAATCTGCTCGCGAAAATGCTGGTCGAGCCAGGCGGCGGTCTCCTCCTCGAGATTGCTCCGCCGCATCACCTCGATCCCGGCCTCGCCGAGCGCGGACCGAAGGCCGTTCCAGACCTCCTGCTGGTTCGTCGTGAGGCGATCGGCCTCCTCTCCAAGCGCGGCAAGCTGCTGGGCGGGCGTCATGCCATCCGCGGAACGCTCCTCGACATTGAGCAGCTGCTGCCCTTTCAATCCGGCGACGCGGACCATGAAGAATTCGTCGAGATTGTTGCCAGAGATGGAGAGGAAGCGGAGCCGCTCAAGCAGCGGATGCGCAGCGTTGCAGGCCTCCTCCAGCACTCGGCGGTTGAACGCGAGCCAGCTCAGCTCGCGGTTGAAATAGCGGCTGCGCGCATCGTCTGGGGCGCGTTGCGGAACCTCCTCGAGGTTGAGGGGCGCTAAGGAAGGGCTGTCCATCACTTTCAGGCTCGGCTTTTTGCTCGTCGGATCAGGCCCGCCTCGACCAGCGCCTTGCGCGCCATGGGGAGGGTCATCCGGCGGTGTTGCGACAGCATGGCGCGATCGAGCACGTCCACGAC
>JALYGI010000486.1 GCA_030777185.1 Pseudomonadota bacterium | reverse complement strand
GTGCCAGTCCTGCTCGTCACCCCGGTTGAAGCGCCCTTCCCCGACGGCTTCGTCGGGGATATTCCGCTTCTCCCACGCCGGCAGAGCCGCCTGGATGACCTTGGGGTCGGTGCCGGGCTTCAGCTTCACCCAGACCCAGCCGTTCTGGCAGCCCCAGCATTCCATCGCCTGCGGCGTGTCCGCATTGAACTGCGCATAATCGATCCGCGCGATGGTGGAGATCTCGAGGTGAGAATTTTTCGGGAGATCCTTGAGTATCCCTGTGATTCGGAAATCGCGGGTGATGCCGCGGCTGATCACGGAATGGGTCCGGCCGATCACGTCCTCGGTGCCATAAAGCCGACGCGCTTCGCTCTGCGTCAGCACGACCGTGTTGAGCTGGCTGAGCGCGTTCGGATTGCCGCGCGCGAGCGGCAGCGGGATGACGGAAAGGAAGTCGCCATCCGCATAGATGAAGTCCTCTACGGTTTGCGCCTGGCCGTCCTTGATGAAGACGGGTTCCGTGCCGAAGGCGTAGACGGCACGCTCGACCTGCGGAAAATCCTTCTTGAGCCGCTCGCCGGCGATCCAGGGCGTCATCTGGAGCTTGTTCTCCTCGCCCGTGTCGTTGGATTTGTACCAGCTCTGGAATTGGTAGATGCGCTCCCGCTCCGGGATCCATTTGTCGTAGCTCATCTCGTAGCGGACGAAGAGCAGGATCATCAGGCATGCGGCCATTCCGATCGCCAGGCCAAAGATGTTGATCAAGGCGTAGGTCTTGTTCTTGGCCAATGCGCGGATGCCGACGGTGAGATAGTTCTTCCACATGGGCCGGGCTCCTATTCGTAACGGAGAGCGTGGATCGGATTGGCACGGGCGACCTTGAAGGCGTGACCTGCGACAGTGCCGACGGCGATGCTGAGGGCGAGCAGCCCCGCCAGCAGGAATGGCCCCGGCCCCAGGTCGATTTGAATGTCGAACGTGTTGAGCCAATCGCGCATCGCCCACCAGGCGACCGGCCAGGCGATCAGGTTGGCGATCACCACCGGCTTCGAGAATTGCCAGGTGAGGAGCCGCACGATGTCTCGCGCGCTGGCGCCGAGCACCTTGCGGATGCCGATCTCCTTGGTTCGCCGCTCCGTGGTGAAGGAGGCGAGGCCGAACAGCCCGAGGCAGGAAATCATCACGGCCAGGACAGCAAAGCCCGCGAAGATGGCGCCTCGCCTACGGTCACCCTCGTAAAGCTCGGCGATCAGGTCTTCAGTGAAGGCGCCCTCGAAGGCGATGTCGGGAATGAAGCGCGTCCAGACGCGCTGCACGTTCTTCATCACCTCCGAAGGCATCGCACCCCGATAGCGGATCATGATCTGCGACGTGCGGGCCGGATCGTAGGTGAAGATCAGCGGCTCGATCTCGTCGCGCGCAGTCCGGATCCGCGTATCTTCGACGACGCCCACCACCGTTGAAGGCACCATCTCCTCGCCGTCGATGCCGACCTTCGCCTGCTTGCCAAGGATTTGCGCGGGGTCGTGGAAGCCGAAATTCTGCGCCGCCTTGCGATTGATTACGATGTTGAGGCCACGGGTGGCGAGCGATGGCCCCTGGGCGGCTGCCCCTTCCGCGGGCCGCACAACGAGGTCGTTGGCGAAGCGCTCGCTCAGCAAGCGCCCGTCCAGAAGCCGCATTCCCATGGTGGCGAAAAATTCAGGGTCGACGCGGTAGACGCCAACGTCGGTGATTTCGGCGCCGCCCGGTGGGCGAGCCGCCATGATGCTCTTGTTGGTGGCGGCCACGCCCAAGTTCGTCCGGGCGACGCTGACGACTCCGGGGATCCGCGAAAGCTCGCGCTTCGCCGCGTCGTAATTGTCGCCGCGATTAAGCCGGAAGCCGCCCTCGACCTGGATCAGCCCCTCACGCTCGAAGCCGGGATCGATCGTCTCGATAAACCGCGTCTGCGAGTAGACCACTGCCGTGCAGACGATCAGCCCGATCGAGATGGCGAACTGCGTTACGACAAGGACGGCGCGGAGCCTGCCCGATCCCTGCGGGTCGGCCGACGACTTGTTGGCCTTCAGCACCTGCGCCGGCTGGAAGCGCGACAGGTACAATGCGGGATAGAGGCCGCTAACAATTCCCACCAGCACGACCAGACCTAGCACGGGCAAGAGGAAGCCACCTTCGCCGAAATAGTCGAAGCCGAGATCGATATTGAGATAGGCTCCGAGCACCGGAACGGCGAGCTCCGCGATGGCGAGCGCGACCAGCATGGCGATGCCGACGAGCATCAGCGATTCACCCATGAACTGCACGACCAGCTGCCGGCGCGAGGCGCCCAGCACCTTGCGCAGCGCGACCTCCCGCGCCCGCTGCCCGGCCCGCGCGGTGGCGAGATTAATGAAGTTGATGCACGCCATACCCAGGATCAGCACCGCGACGATCGAGAAGGTGGCGACGGTGCGCGCGTCGTTCCCAGGCGTCATCGCGCCTCGCTGCGCCTCCCCTAGGTGAATGTCGCTCACGTTGACGAGCTTCAGGTCCATGATATCGGCGCGGGACGCCGTCTTGCCGTCGATCGTCTCCGGCGGGATCACGCGCTTCTCCCAGGCGGGAAGCGCCGCGTTGATCGCCTTCACGTCTGCGCCGGGCCGAAGCTTCACATAGTGATACTGCCCCATCGCGCCCCAGCTCTGCCGCTCCTCGGGCACCGGATTGTACCGCGCGATCGTGGCCAGCTTCATGTGGCTGTTCTTTGGCAAATCTTTGATCACGCCGGTCACCCGATAATCATAGGTTTCACCGTCGCCGGTGCGCTCGCTGACGACCTTTCCGATTACGTCGAGGGTTCCGAACTGCTTCATCGCCTCGGTTTCGGTGAAGACGATGGAGGTGACGTTGGGCAGCGCCGTCTTCGGCGAGCCGCGCAGGAACTCGAGTTTGAAGATTTCGAAGAAAGACGGGTCGACATAGAGCTCATCGACGAAGATCGGCTGCCCGCCGCGCACAATCTGCAGCCGCCCCTGCTGCGCGACTGTTACCGCCTCGATCTGCGGGAACCCGCTGGCGATGGTGTCGCGGACCGGCTGCGGGCTGGACTGGTTCGGCGTGACCGGTTGGCCGGGCTCATGCCAGGTCGCCTGTACCTGGTAGATGCGCTCGTGGTCCGGCAGCCATTCGTCGTAGCTCGTCTCGTAACGAACGTAGAGGAGGATGAGCAGGCACGCCGCAAGCCCGAGCGCCAGCCCGAATACGTTGATGAAGGCGTAGGTCCTGGCCTTGGTGAGGGAGCGGAAACCGACGGTCAGGTAATTGCGCCACATGAGCGGGCTCCCTATCGGCGCCTGGCAGCCGCTGCGGGCCGTCTGGCTGTGATCTTGATCTCCGTGATCCCGCCACCGAGGATCTTCGCGACACCGATCGCCGTCCAAGCTGGGTACGGTGCCTTGACATAAGCTTTCTGGATCGCGGCCATGGCTTCGA
>JALYGI010000485.1 GCA_030777185.1 Pseudomonadota bacterium | reverse complement strand
CCTGTTTGAGTCCGACGTCGGCATAGCCTGCGCCTTCAGTGCCGAGATCGCGAACGGTCGTGAAGCCCGCCATCAGCGTCGCGCGGGCGTGATTGACGGCGCGGGCGGTGCGGAGCGATTCCGGCTCCTTCAGCACCTGATCGTCCCAGCTCGTTTCGTTGTAAGGGTGGAGGAAGAGGTGCGAGTGCCCCTCGATCATCCCCGGCATGAGCGTGGTGTTCGGCAGCTCGACCAGGCGAGCGCCGGCCGGAACGGCGACGTTCGGGCCTACCGCCTCGATCCTGTCGCCGCGCACCAGGACGGTCCAGCCCACATGCGGCCGCGGATCAACGCCGTCAAAAACGCGCGCCGGGCGAAGCAGGATCGGCACCGGCTGCTGGGCCGCCGCGGGGACAGAGGCCAACAGGAGAAGGAAGAGCATCAGGAGCCGGCGCATGAGACCTCGCGTTTTTGCCCGGTCAGGAATAGCGGCGGGCGGAGCCGAAGCCAGCTGCAAATCAGCTCGCTTTCGTGCCGGTCCCGCTGCCGGCTCTGACGGATCCCCGCCGTTGGCGGAGGCGGCTATGCCCAGGTAGAGCGTACAGGCGGGTTGCTGGTCGACTCCCGCCGGTCGGCTGGGCGCCAAAGTCGGTCGTTGGAAGGGCATCGCTGGTTGCTTCAAAGCGGACATTGGCTAGGCATTGCGCTCACAGTAGATCTAGGTCCGCTGGGGATCAGGTGGCGGCACTTGTTAGCTCCGGATGGTGATCTTCGGGAGTGACGCCCGACAACCATCCGACGTCGAAATCCCGATCGCGATCGAGGTAGCCGGAAAGCCGGAGCAGCCTATCCTCGTCAAGCACGGTAATGATGGGCGGTGCCCACCTTATTACCCCATCAATGATCAACTCGGACCACATTCGACTGGCGTGCACAGCGGACATGCCAGTCACATAGCCCATCTGTTCGCGGGTCAGATGCATTCGGAAGGAGCTGATCGAGGTACCTTCCACCGATCGCAAGCGGGTTAAAATATCCGCCAAAAGGAAGGCCAGCCTCCCTTTGCCCTTCGTGCCGCCGAGACAGGACAGGCGGTCCCCAGCCGAAATGCGTTCCGCCTGCGCGAACATGTACATGACAGCTGCAAGCCTCGGGAGTTTGAACAAGCCGACGAGTAGCCGTTTATCGAAAGGGGCAATGATACAGTTCGTAAGGGTTTCGATGTCTTCGGCGTGATGGCACATTGGCACGCTTGGCATGGCGAGCAGGTCACCTGGAAAGTGCAGTCGGCGCACTTGGTGTGAACCATTCGCGAATCGGGTGTAACTCATTACCCAGCCGCTCTGCAGCACGAATGCGTGATGAGTCGGGTCACCCGCTCGCGCGACGACTTGATGTGCGGCGAACGAAACGGGCTTAGCCTCAAGCTCATCCAAAAAAGCGATCTCCTCGGTATCAAGAGGAACTCGCTTCTTCATCCGTTCCGCAAACACACCCACGGCCAGTCTCCCTCTGCCCCGGCAAACTAGCCGATAACAAATGTTATTCCACACCGGCTTTGAACGGTAGCATATCGAGCCGGGGCGGGGTCGTGATTGTGGAGGCAAGCAATGTCGACGCGCCGCCTGCGAACGGTCTTCGGACTGTCACTCGTCGCCGGATTCGCGCTTGCGGGCTGCGAATATGGGGGACTGCTTCGGCCGAGCGTGCTCGGCCAGGTGGATCCGGAAATGGCTGCTCTCCTAAACGAGCTCCCTAACCTGGACGAGCCGAACGAGGCTCTGATCGGCAGGCTGTTCGCCACCGGCGGCGCCTCACGAGCCGACCTGGGGGAAGACGGCGTGTTTCGGGACAGGATCCGAGTGCCGAAGGACGAATATCTCTGGTACCCGGCCATCATCATCATGAAGCGCGGCGGGACGCTCGAACTCGACATCACCAACGAGGACCAGCGCCCACACGCAATCTTCGCTCCGAGCAACGGAGAGCGCCAGGTTCTCGAGCTCCCGGCAGCGACACGGGGGGTCGTCCGGGTCACGCTCGACCAGCCGGGTATGTATTGGTTTGGTTGCCCCGTCGCGAACCACGCAAACCGAGGCATGCTGGGCTTCGTATTCGTCAAGGGTGAGGTTCCGCCAGACGCGCGTCTCGACCGGCCTCGCCAGACGCAGCCGGGCAACAGGAGACCGCCCCGTGCGCATCAGCATTAAGCCCTTTGCCGCAGCAGCCGTCCTGCTTACCCTCGGCTGCTACCCGTCCGAAATGGTGCCGAACTGGCCGGTGACCGAGACTCAGCGATCGTTCGACAGCATGGACGCCGCGATGCGGCGTGAAGCGCCGCCCGTCGCGGAAGCAGTAACGGCCGATCGGTTGGTGCGTGCCCGGTCCGAGCCGCACAACTGGCTGACCTATTACGGCGCCTACGATGGCCAGCGCTTCTCTGCCCTTTCGCAAATCACTGCCGGCAACGTGGCGCAGCTGAAAACAGCATGGGTGTTCCAGGCAGCGCCGATCGGGTTGGTTGCCAATCCCCCGAGCTTCTCGCTCGAGGCGGCGCCGATTGTCGTCGATGGTGTCATGTATCTGTCGGGCTGGGACGGCTACGTCTGGGCCTTGGATGCGGTCACCGGCGAGGAGCTGTGGCGTTATCGCCATGCAATTCCGCTCGATCTTCCCCTCTGCTGCGGAAACGTCAATCGGGGCGTGGCAGTGGCGCGGGGCAAGGTGTTCTACTCGAGCCCGAACGGACATCTGGTGGCGCTCGATGGCCGCACCGGAAAACCTGTTTGGACGAAGGTTTGGCTTGACCCGCGCGCCGGCGAGAGTTCGACCATGGCGCCACTCGCGCTGAAGAACATGGTAATCGTCGGCTCGTCGGGCGCGGAATATGGCGTTCGAGGCCATATCGATGCGTTCGATATAGACAGCGGCCAGCGGCTCTGGCGTCGTTACGTCGTACCCAAGCCAGGTGAGCCCGGCTCTGAAACCTGGGGAAAGAACGATGCCTGGGAGCGAGGTGGTGGCAGCGCCTGGATCACCGGCTCCTACGATGCTGAGCTAGACCTGCTTTACTGGGGCACGTCGAACCCGTCCCCAGACTTCGACGGCAGCATGCGGCCCGGTGATAATCTTTACACCAACTCGGTGCTGGCGATGGACCCGGACGACGGCACGATCCGGTGGCATTACCAGTTCACCCCTCATGACGTCTGGGATTATTCGGGCGTCAACGAGAACATCCTGTTCGAGAGCGGTGGGCGCCGGCTCCTGGCTCATTTCGACCGCAATGGCTACCTCTTCGTACTAGACCGGCAGACGGGGCAGCGTGTCAGTATCACGCAATTCGGTGACCGCGTGACGTGGGGACGCATTGATCCCGCGTCGGGGAAGGTCAGCGAGCGACGTGAACCTAACCGGGAGGGAATCGAGATCTGTCCCGGCCCGGCCGGATCGAAGGAATGGCCTCACGCCACCTACAGCCGCAGGACGGGCCTCCTGTACACGCCGGTGATCGACGCCTGCGCTACCTACCGGGCATTCCACAACGATTTCAAGGAAAGCCTGTCCTACTTCGGTGGCGACTATAAAGTTGAACCTTCGCAGGTCCGTGGCGGAGGCGTGAAAGCCTATCGCCCCGATGGAACGCTCGCGTGGCAGTGGCGCTACAAATTCCCGATCGTTGCTTCCCTGCTCAGCACGGCGGGCGATGTCCTCTTCGTGGGCACGCCCGATGGCATCATCATCGCCCTCGATGCCCGCTCCGGAGAACAGCTTTGGCAATTCCGTACGGGAACGGGAATCCACTCCAATCCGGTGACGTACAGTGTGGGCGGCAAGCAATATGTGGCGGTGCCGACCGGGTGGGGCGGCTGGATCAAGGGGTTCGCTCCCAACCTCTTCGGGCACGAGCGCGGAAGCGCAGTGTTCGTGTTTGCGCTCCCGTAGCTTCCCACAGCTGACCACGAGTCTCCCCTGAGACAAAATAGCGGTGATGATGCCCGGCAAGTCCCACGATAGCACCTATTCGAACGCCACCGCTCCGGCGCCGGGCCGTGCCGCTCCCTAGACCTCACATCATTCGGGAACCTCTGGGGCCCTGCCTCATCCAACGATAGCCTCAGAACAGCTGTTGTTCCTGGAGATTTCAACATGAGCCTTCGAACCTTTGCCAAGATATTCGGAGTGGTGTTTTTGCTGGTCGGCGTGTCCGGCTTCATCCCCGGCGTTGCCACCCCGCACACACATCCCGGAGCAGACGACGTCATCGTGGATGCGGGCCTGGGGGCGGTGATGGGCCTGTTCCCAGTCAACGTGCTGCACAATCTGTTCCACGTCGCGTTCGGCATTTGGGGTCTTGCCGCCGCGCGCAGCTTCGGCGGAGCACGCATCTACGCCAGAGGCGTAGCCGTAATCTACACCGCGCTCGCCATCTTCGGGCTGATCCCCACGGCGAAGCTCTGGACGACGTTCGGCCTGATCCCGCTCTACGGCAACGACGTTTGGCTGCACATCCTCCTGGCCGCGGCCGCAGGCTATTTCGGCTTTGTTCACCGCGATGCCGGTGCCGAGACAACAGGTTCCCGCGGTCGGTAATGTGACCCGCCCGACCGAGGACGGGCGACCATGTCGTCGGCAGGTGGAGGTTCATGACAAATCGACGTCCCGGAAAGACCTCCACCTAATCTTCCGCAGTGGAGAGCCAAACGATTGAACCTTGCCACTGCCCACATAATCGCGATCGGCACGGCTGTACCCGATTTCGATGTGCATCACGCTTATATTGATTGGGCGGAGCAGCAGCTTTGTCACCCGCGCGACAGAAGCCTGTTCCGGCGAATGGCCGACCGCGCGGCCATAAAACATCGCTGGTCCATCCTCCCAAAGGTGGCAGGGGATCGGGGACCTCTGGCTCCGGGGGGCTTCTATGGAGGCGAAGAACCGCCCTCGACATCGGCTCGGATGAGCATCTACGCCGAAGCCGCACCGCCGCTCGCTCTGGAAGCGATCGCGGATCTTTCGAAAGGAACCGATACCGGCGGCATCACTC